>CAWUNX010000202.1:0-7136 GCA_963923905.1 uncultured Methylocucumis sp. | reverse complement strand
TTTGTTGGGCGATTTTTCTGAAGTATAAACCGAAAAGCTAAGCGCGTGGAGTATAATGCTACTTGTAAGCGGTCATAAAACAATAAGCGATTAGGCAGTCCCGTCAGCGTATCGTAATGAGCGAGTTTATAAATATAATCATCTGCTTGTTTACGTTGGCTAATATCGTTGTAAACCGCTACATAATTACTAATATTGCCATCAATACGAATCGTGTTAATCGACATCCAGCTAGGATGGACTTCACCATTTTTACGTTTATTCCAAATCTCACCACACCAGCGCTCCGTCTTAGCTAACGATGCCCACATTTTTTTATAAAAGCCATAGCTATGTTTACCGGATTGAAAAATATTAGGGCGTTTACCTATCACTTCTTCAGGTAAAAAACCGGTGATTTCGGTGAACGCTGGGTTAACCGAAATAATGACATTTTGACTATCTGTAACCACAATCGCCTCGTTACTGGTTTCAATAATCTTAGCCGCTAACTGTAAGTTTTTTTCGTTGGTTTTACGTTCAGTGATATTTTGTATCGTGCCAGTCAGTCCGGCTAATCGGCCTTGTTTATCGATAACAGGTTGAATTTGTTGGTTTAACCACACTAGAACACCATCTTTTCGCTTAATTCTATAATCTATCTTGACAGTTTCTTTAAACTTTAACGCGCGATTAAAGGCATCTTCCACTCTAGGCAAATCTAGCTCATCAACCGCCGCGAATAAAAACGGACGGTTACCCGAGGCATCGTGTTCATGATACTGATAAATGTCATAGATTTCATGGGACCAGTACAAGTGGCCGTCTTTGATAGTCCATTCCCAATTACCTAATTTGGCTAAGCGCTGAGCGTTGGATAAACGCAATTCACTAATCGCTAAGCGATTTAACGCTTGATGGGTTTTTAAAATGTAATGCAAACGATGGACAAGAATTTGCCAATTAATTGGTTTAATTACTACATCAGTTGCACCTAATTCATAACACTGCTGAATGCGCTCAGCATCTTCTGTATCGGCAATCATGATTAATGGAATCTGTTCATCAACAAGTAGCGCCGATATGCTAGCTAGTCGAGTAGAATCGTCGATAACAGATTGGGTTAAAGCTAATAACACGATAGCAGGCGCATGAAATTTAATGGCGTCAATGCCATCCTCTAAGCTACTAACAGTAGACACTCGCTCAAATCCTGCATCAGTTAGAAACTGACACACTGATAAGTGCACGGTTGTATCACTATCTATCAACAATACATGAGAGCGCATTATTAACATCCGTTATAGGTTGTATCAATTTTATTGTTATTTTTGCACGTTTAATGCGGAAGCTGGCGTGGTCATTCTAAACTAGGTATTGTAAGCTAACTATCATTAATCCCTATCTCATTTGACACCGCTATGACTTATCAGCATATCTTATTAACAACCGACGGCTCTAACCAAGACTGGCAAATGGCCGAAAAATCTCAACAGCTAGCCACTTTAGTTCATGCTAAGCTTAGCCTGTGTCATGTCATTGACGCTATCCCAATGCCTGATACTAGTTATGGCACAATTATTCCGTTACAACAGGCTAGCGATAATGAATTACTTAATGCAGAAAAACAGGCTTTCACCGCTTTTGCCGACCGCTTGTCGATTCCACTTGATGCACGTTGGTTAGTGTTTGGCATACCCGTTGATGAGATTATCGATTTAGCAAAGCATCAACACGTGGATTTAATTATCGTAGGACTGCATAGCCGTCATGGTTTAGCACGCTTATTAACGCCGACCGCAAACAAAGTATTACAACATGCACCTTGTGATGTCTTAGCCATTCGTTGCTGATAACTTTTATCACTCACTTGCTAGTAACATTTTTTCAGGCTTAGAATGCCGATTTATTTATAGCACCCATCCAAGGAGCAACCCAATGACCACCGATAATTCAACAACCATCTGGTTTAAAACCGGCGAAGCCACCGTTTTCTCCAGCCAAGGTCAAGGCACTGATGCCATGCCAGAGATTTTAATCGGGCATGTTAATGGTCCCGCCGGACATGCGTTTGCAAATCTAATGGGACAAACAGAAGGTCATACGCGCATGTTCGCAATCCGGGCGTGTAATCAACAAGTACGCCCGGCGACGTTAATCGTTCCTAAAGTGACTATTAAATCAGCCGCATACGTCAATTTATTAGGCGGCCCCGTGCAATCTGCAATCGCTGATGCCGTATTAGATAGTGTTATCGAAGGCACCATCCCTAAGGAGTCTGTCGATGATTTATGCATCATAGCGATGCTGTGGATTGCACCCGAATGCGCAACCGACCCGGAATTAGATCGTAAAGACTTATATAGAACCAACTACGAAGCGATGAAATTAGCCATTAAACGCGCTTTAACGAATTCACCAACGATAGATGAATTAATCGCTAACCGCCACAGCATTCACCATGAAATGTATGACCCTATAACGGGCGAATCTCAATGGTAGACACTGAACGCGCGTTATGGGCTAGGGAACATCATGGATATTGCATTACGGCAACACTATTTGGACGCTATGGGCATCACGCGTTGGCTGCCGCGCCACGAAATGGGCGCAAGTCTAGCGCTTGATAGCGAAACTCAAACTAGCTCCAGTGAAACCGTTATCGTTGACACTGCCCGAACCGGCTCAGCGCTTACGATTGAACAGGCTTGGCAAGAATTAGAAGCTGAAGTAAGCCATTGCCACAGCTGTGTGTTAAGTCAAACACGATTACACACGGTTTTTGGTAGCGGAAATCGACAAGCGGATTGGGTCTTTATTGGCGAAGGCCCAGGGCAGCACGAGGATGAACAAGGTTTACCGTTTGTTGGACCAGCAGGTCTGCTATTAACCGAAATGATTAGGGCGTTAGGATTGAACCGCGAACACGTCTATATCGCTAATATTATAAAATGTAGGCCGCCGAAAAACCGTGACCCGCATGTTGACGAAATTGCCGCGTGCAGCCATTTTCTTAAGCGCCAAATCGAGTTAGTCAAACCTAAAATTATTTTGGCCGTGGGCCGGATTGCGGCACAGACTTTATTAGGCACCGAACAGCCTTTATCGAAGCTGCGGGGTCAAATACATCGATTAAACGATGTGCCGTTAATTGTCGTTTATCATCCTGCGTATTTATTACGCTCATTGCTTGAGAAACGCAAAGCTTGGCAAGACTTACAACTTGCACTAAAAACAATAACAACAGAGTGAACAGCACCATGTACGAATTATTCGATAAAATCAAAGAGTTTATGACCTATGATGCGGATAAAGAATTTTACGCTAAAGTTTTTCCCGATTCAGTTACGCGTAAGGATTTGCTACGCATACGCAAAATGCGCCCGTCTGATATTCCTGAAATACTGGTTATAGAACAAAAAAACTACCATTTCCCTTGGGGCGAGGATATTTTTAAAGATTGTTTTAAAGCAGGTTATAGCTCGTGGGTGTGCGAAGAAATGGATAAAATCTTAGCCTATTGTTTAGTGTCTATTGCCGCTGGCGAGGCGCATGTTTTAAATGTGTCGGTCGATCCGGCTGAACAAAATCAAGGCATAGGTCGAAAGCTAATGGAGCACATGATTGAAATTGCTAAAGGCAAAGCAGAAACTATTTTTTTGGAAGTAAGACCATCTAATACCGCTGCATTAGCGCTGTACCAAAACTTAGGCTTTAACGAGATTGGTATCCGAAAAGGCTATTATCCGGCATTACATGGCCGCGAAGATGCTATTATGTTAGCCATGCAATTATTCGCTTAACGCAACGCGCTTATTATGGGCTACTCACCCTCTCCACCCTCTTACCGACTCGACATAGGCTTATTGTCTGATATAGGTCGCTCTCGAACTATTAACCAAGATGACGCAGGCGTTATTCAGTTAGCGGATAATTCCGGCGTATTAGCGTATGTCGCTGATGGTATGGGCGGCTATAATGGTGGAGAAATAGCCAGCCAAACCGCAGGTGAAATCTTGCAACGCCTTTCTGCCAGTAAGCTAACCGAACATAATTGCACTAAAACGCTGTTAGCAGGCTTTACCGAAGCCAATTCGGCGATTTATCAGCTCGCTGAACATTCATTAGAATTAAAAAGCATGGGCACGACTTTAGTGGCGCTTGCCATCCTAGATGGACGGGCTTTTTTTGCCAATACCGGCGACAGCCGCTTATATTTGTTTCGTGACCATAAAACCCTACAATTGTCCGAAGACCATTCTATCGTAGCAGAATTAGTCAGAAGCGGGCTGATTACCCCAGCACAAGCTAAACAACATCCGCATAAACATGTAATTACTCACGCAGTTGGTGTAAAACCTGACGTGTATGTTGATATTTCTAACACACCAGTGCTTATCAAGCCAGATGACTATTTTTTATTATGCTCAGATGGCTTATATGAATTAGTTGAAGATAATGAAATGCTCGCGATTGTGAGCCAGCACCCTGCACAAGTAGCTTGCGAGCAGCTTATACAATTAGCGAATAGCCGTGGCGGTTATGATAATATTTCAGCCTTAATCGTCCATGTTATTGCCAAATAGTCACATCGTGATGTAAAACTTCCCAATCAAGCGCAATGAGAAATAGTAAAACGACTTATACAGGAAAAATAAACATCGACGAATTGGAAAACGCGACCCAGCCCCCCTGTTTAATCGTATTAAAAGGCAGTGTCGCGGATCTAAGAACCCTGATAAGGTTAGACCGAAATCTAATTTCGATAGGTCGAGGCGATGCGATGGATATTCAGATACCGGAAATCGCCGTATCGCGCAACCATGCGTTATTACAGCGGCTTAATGCCAATCAATTTCTCCTCATCGACACCAATAGCAGTAACGGCACGTTAGTCAATAACAAACCCATCACTACGGTGTTACTCGAAGACCAAGATGTGATTGCTATAGGCAATAATCTGTTCAAATTTCTCGCGCAAAACAACCCAGAACAAGCGCATTACCAAGCGTTATTGGAGAAAATGCATTTAGACCATGCACTGCAAATTTATAATAAGCACTATTTTTTGACGAAACTCGACGAAGAAATTGTCAACGCATACCGCTATAACCATTTTCTTGCGTTATTAATATTTGACGCCGATCACTTTAAGCGACTTAACGACAGCTATGGCCATTTAGCAGGTGACGCGGTGTTACTACATATCGTCGAAACAGTCAAAAAACGTATTCGCAAAACTGATTTATTTTGTCGTTATGGTGGTGAAGAGTTCACTATTATCATGCCGCACACTAGTGAGCAACAAGCGTTTGTGGTCGCCGAAACTATTCGCAGCCTAATTGCGAAAAATCCCGTCCAATACGAAAATCAGCTTATCTCAGTCACAATTAGCATAGGCGTTACCGCCTTAAATCATCATTATCAAGCCAATAACCTTAGAGATTTATTAATTTCCCAGGCTGACTCTGCGTTATATCAAGCTAAACAAGCCGGTAGAAACCAAGTGATTATGTTTGAGCCCAAGCTTGAAACCCAGCTATAAAGGATAGTCCTTATGAGTTTACCTAAGCTGTGCATGGGTTGTATGCAACCAAAGCAAGAACAAGCAGCTGTCTGCCCTAATTGTGGCTATCGTAACCAACCCAGAAACCCGGCTGTTTTACCTTATCAAGCCGTACTGCATAATAAATTTTTAATTGGCCGAATCCTAGGCAATCCAGGTGGTTTTGGCGTCACCTATTTAGCCTGGGATTTAGTACTGCAAACCACTGTTGCAATTAAAGAATATTTTCCAAGCAACCTAGCGACCCGCAGCCCCGACCACCAAACAATTGTCTTAAATCAGAACGAACAAGAAAAATACCGACACGGCTTAGAACAATTTTTAGCTGAAGCAAGAACCTTAGCGCAATTCAGTCACCCTAACGTCGTCAGAATAAGGGAGTTTTTTACCCAAAATAACACGGCTTATTTGGTAATGGATTATTACGAAGGCGTATCGCTAGAGGAATTTGTCCACCGTAAAGGCGGCAAAATTTCGGAACATTTAGCGTACAGCATTATGTTGCCAATTTTAGATGGCTTAAAAGAAGTCCATCAGAAAAAAGTTTTACACCGTGACATTAAACCCGCCAATATCTATTTGACTAAGGGCGATGTCCCGATACTACTTGATTTCGGCGCAGCGAGATTCGCGATTGGTCAAACCAGTCAATCGTTATCCGTTATTTTAACCGGCGGGTTTGCCCCGTTTGAGCAATACTTATCAGAACCTGGAGACCAATTAGGGCCGTGGTCGGATATTTATGCCTGTGGCGCGACGCTGTATTTAATTACTACAGGAGTGATGCCGGAAAATGCCATTAACCGCCATCGCAAAGATACCTTAGTGTCGCCTATACAGCTAACCCCAACCTTAACCCCACAGTTTAGCCGAGCCATTATGGCGGCAATGTTGCTAGACCATGAACAACGCCCCCAAACGATACAAGCCTTCCAGGCCTTATTATTAAGTAATGAACCTATTTATAAAAGTATGTTCACGCCGCCGCCCTCTAGTGTGCCGGCTTTTAGTGGATTGGCGACCGAAGTTGAAAAACCTATCTCGATTAAGGAACAAAGCGCTAAAGCAACAGAACCTGCTAAGTCTTTAACCTTAGCAATATGCCCTCATTGTCGGAGAAATAATTCTGTACCTGTAGGTGAAACATTGAATCAACTGCATTGCCGGTATTGTGGAAAAAAACTAGACGCAACTGCCAGCAACCTACCTGTTGCCGCGTGGGTTTTATTCTTACTGCTCCCGTTATTAGGCTTTGGGATTTATCATAAATACCAACAACAGCATCAGGAACAAGCATTACAGTTAACCACACCTCCACCTGCCGCAACTGGCACTGAAATCGTGGACGAGCCGACGCCTACAGGCCCTGAAGTGCCCGCATTATCAACAAGCATTACTGAAGAAAGTGAAGAGAGCGCTGAAGCAGAAGAGCCGCTCGCCGACGATGAAGCACCGACTGCTGAGCCTGAGCCAATTCACCCGCTACCAGAACCTAAACAACCAGCATCCCTCACCAAACAAGAACCCCCTGGACAACCCCAAACACCTGTCTCTTATACACATCTCCGAGCCCACGAGACCAGAGAGGATC
>CAWUNX010000201.1:0-7138 GCA_963923905.1 uncultured Methylocucumis sp. | reverse complement strand
CACTGTCGTAGGTTTTAGTCAGATTTTGGCAGTTAATCGCGATAGCCATTAGCTTTTAAACACAATAGCCGGTTCTAAACGAATGACTTTGACAATGCTAAACAGCGCCACAATCGTGCAAATTAAACTAACCCCTGCCCCGCTGAATAACAATAATTGCCACGGTAATTTAAAGGCCAAGATAGTATGGCGCATGGCATAACCAAAAAAAGCCGCTAAGCCTACGCCCAAACCATAGCCAATACTACCGACCATTAACGCTTGCAATAAAATCATTTTGAGTAAACTGAGGTTACTCGCCCCCATCGCTTTTAACACGCCAAATTGGCGTAGATTTTCTTGCGTGAAGTTATAAAAAGTTTGTCCAGCGATGGCTGTACCTATGATAAATCCCATCGTAATGGTAATACCGAAGTTAATCGGTATACCGGTATTATTCATAAAATATTCGTAGGTTAATTGCTTAAAGCCCTCTTGCGTATAAGCAGCTAAACCGGTTTGCGCGCGTATACGCTGAATAAGCTGCTCTGGATCTTGACCAGCTTTGGCTTTAACCAGCACGAACGATAATAACTTACGTTCTCTAGGGGCATAGCTTTTAGCGCGTGAGTACGTGGTATACACAACCGGCTGTGATTGAAACGTGCGCGTGACTTTAGCAATGCCAACGACGATGGCGCGGCGGTCATTTAGCTCTAAACTATCGCCGATTTGCAAAGGAATATTGGATTCACCCGGTTTAGAATTGGGCTTGCCGAGTTTATCGCGTGCGCCGTCTATATCGACTATCACCGCATCGCTACGGCGCAAGTCATTTAATGTACCTTGTAACATCGTGGCAGGGCCGCCGATTAAGGTCGCGTCATCTAAGCCAATCACATTACAGGTTTGAAACGTACCATCGGCTAAACGGGCTTTTAATAAGCCTTTATACAGCGGCATAGCCCACTCTACACCGCTAATCCCTCTGACTCGGTAAAGCTCTGTTTCTTGTAGCGGCTTTATGTCGTCAATAAATTGCACTTTTGCATCCATGACCCAAATATCAGGCAAGCCTAAATCTGAGATAAAACTGTATGAGCGCGCCATTAAACCAACAAAAATCGCCGGTTGTTGCGTCATAATCAGCGACGCAAAGGTCAAGCCCATAATAATACCTAGATATTTGCCTTTATCGCCCATCAGCATTTTTAATGCAATATGATTCATTAAACCTCCGTCAGTAAGTTTAATCAGGAGTTTTGTGGGTTAAGGCGGCAAGAGAAAAACGCCATACATGCTCAGCACAGGCATTAATCGCCGCCTCACCTGCTATCAATTCTGGAAACATCTGCTCAATGATAGGCCGAGAATGTTTATAGACTAAGCATTGCCCAACAATGCTTAACAGCGTGCGATTAAGCGTCGCGGTATCAGTGGTTTTTCCAAGTATCACTTCAATAATCTCTTGTAAAACCTTACATTCAGGCTGAATAGCATGATTTATAACATCGCTTAAGGCCTTGGTCGGTTCGACCATTTCCCGCGTGATGAGCTTACTATATTTGCCCAAGTCACCAGTATCCATCAGCCTGTGGATGAAATTAGCGATAAAGCTACGCAAGCGCTGTTCAGGCGCTAAAGTTTCATCCATTGCCTGGGTTTGTGGATAACGCTGTCTGACCATTCCAAATGCGTAGTTTAACGTGTGCGTATAAAGTACTTCTTTGCTACGAAAATAATAATTAACCGACGCGACATTAACATCGGCCTGAGTGCATATTTCGCGGATAGTGGCGTGTTTATACCCATGTTCAGCAAAAACATTAACCGCAGTTTGCAATAAGCGCTCACATACAGCTTCTTTAGGTGGTGAAATTAACAATGCATCCATGGTCAGCTAATCAATATCAAACAAGTGTTTAAAATGATTGTATAGCATAGTCTCGGGTTGGCAAGCCTGTTGCGATTTATTTTTATTCGCTGTTAGTCCTAAGCATTGAGTTGGCATATAATGCGCGCCTTAGTTTTTTAGGTTTTTCGAACGAGAGAGTAATATGAAAAAAATAATGTTTACCGGCTTATTAATGTCATTGTTTGCAATGAACTCGGTTTATGCGCATGGCCCAGTCAGACAAAAAGCAGAAGAAGAAATTACCATTAACGCCCCTGCGATTAAAGTGTGGGGTATTATCAACAATTATGACGACATGTCTTGGCTACCAGGTGTAAAAAGCACTACCGCTAACAAAGGCAATAGCAAAGGCTCAGTTAGAGTCATTACCTTAAATGACGGTGGCACCATTACCGAAGAACTTAAAAAATATGATGAAAGCTCAATGAGCTATTCTTATAAGATTACGGATATGAGTGTGGCAAAAACCATTAGCCATGCAGGTGTTGATGAAAAAGTCCCGGTATTACCCGTCGACAATTACGCAGCTAGCATTGAAGTTGAATCCAAAGGTGATACCAGCGTAGTAGCTTGGAAAGCTGCCTATTATCGTGCCTATATGAATAACAACCCGCCTGCAGAAATGAACGAAGAAGCGGCCAATACCGCAGTGACCGCGCTGTTAAAATCGGGTTTAGCCAATTTAAAAGCTTTAGCAGAAAAATAAGGTTAACGTGTGCTAAAAACTTATGCTGTCGTATTAAGCTTAATACTATTAGCCGCATCAGCTATTGTTAAGGCTAATGCATTAGCCGTTGTCACGAATCAGCTTAGCGAGTCGGTGTCACTGATTGACACCGACAGCCGACAAGTCATTGCTACAATACCCGTACCCGGCAAGCCAGCCGGTGTCGCAGTGACGCCAGATGGTAAACGCTGCTTTATTAGTACGCCTGAGGCTGAAGGCTTTGCGGTGATTGATTTAATACAACGCAAGCTCGTACAAACAGTCAACGTAGGCCCAGGCGCGTTAGGCATTGCCGTCAGTCCTGATGGTCATAAGCTATTTGTCGCTGATTGGTATCATAATAGCGTTGCGGTATTAGATACCCACGAATTTAAGCGCTTGACCACAATAAACGTCGGTGAGTCACCGTCCGGTTTAGCCATAAGCCCTAATAATCGTTGGCTTTATGTGGCTAATCGCATGAGCAATTCGGTATCTAAAATTGATTTAGCTGACTACCACGTAACAAAAACGGTATCGGTAGGCAAGCATCCGTTTGGCATTACCTTAGACAGTAGCGGGTTAAAACTCTATACGGCGAATGTACAAAGCGATGACGTGACCGTATTAGATGCAACAACAATGGCGGTATTGGCGACAATAAAAGTCAATTTATTGCCTTATGCCGCGACGTTGGCATTAAACGACAGTCGCTTATTCGTCACCAATCAAGATGATGGCTCAGTATCGGTCATAGACACCGATACATTAAAAGAAATCGCGCTACTTAATGTTGGCGACAAACCCGAAGGTATTGATACCCATCCCAATGATAGGTCGGTTTATGTGGCAAATTGGTTTGATGGTACGGTTTCAGTAGTAGATGCTAAACAATTAAAAGTTGTCGATACCATTAAAACAGGTGAAGGCAGTCGTGCTTTCGGTCAATTTATAACAACGCATTGATGGTAAAATTATGGCGGAAACAGTAGACGAGTTAACAGTAAACTATATCGATAACGGCGTACAAACCGTTAAAGAACTCGATAAAAAAGTCTTAACCAAAGGCGCGTGGGCAACCGTAATGTACCGTTATCAAGACTGGGATAGAGCTAAAGAAGCTTATGGCCCTGACAAATACACAATACGTCGCTATCAGAAGCGTAATGGTGAATATCAGCAGAAATCAAAGTTCAATATTTCTAGCAAAGACCAGGCACAAAGCATTATTACGGCCTTACAAGAATGGTTAGGCGATTAGGCTAGTAATTGGAGGTAGAGCAACGCAGGAGCAGTTGCCGAGTTTCAGCGTAACCCGGCATTTTTTGCTGATCATCGGGTCAGAGGAGGCCAAAGCCTCCGTCTGGCCGGATTGTATGGCTTGGCCTTTATGCTTAAACCAATCGTTGGGATAGACTCTCGAAATCACTACCGTTTTACTAAGCGCCCATCTTTTCCGATTGGAATAGACGGTTCTGGCCGCTAAATTCCTTGATAGCCCTCTTTTAACCAGCGTCCGATAGAGAGTCTTCTTCCTCTGCTGATCAATCAACCTAGCCCTCAGTCGCCGACGGATATGCGCTTCTATCTTCTGCAATTGCGCAGGATAGTTGCTTAGACTGAAATACCGCTGCTATCCTTGCTCCGTTTTACCTCGTTTGCAGACTTCGGTTGATTGACATTGCGGGCAACATATTGTTAATTCTCAATTTAAAGGTTCAATGAGCCTCTAGTTTACCCGAAATTTAGCTCCTATCCATTTTAAGAACACTACCCGAAATAGCTCAGCTCTCGAACAACGCTTAAACAGGTTTTAATTTTCACGCAAAAACCAGGTACTGGCAATTTGCTGATGACAGGCATTTAAGTGTGCTTGTAATTGATCTAAGACTGCACGTAGCTGCAATTGGCTGGTTTGTTTGGTATCAATCGCATAAACAAATTGCTTTAACTCGTGCAAACATTCAGGCACGCCTTGATTATTAGGCAAATCACCCACGCAATCCAACATTTCTATTAGGCAGCGACATACTGAGCGCGGTAAATTTGGATCAAGCAACAAGAAGCTAAGCACGTCATCCCCTTTAATGCGGCTGCGCACATGTTGTCTATACATCAACAACGCATTTAATGCGGTTAATACGTTCATCCATAAAATGGTTTCATACTGACGCAATTCATCACTACGCGACTCAGCCAACAACAAAGACGCTAAATCTAAAATTCGGCTAGTCATATCGGCCCGCTCAAGATTCCTACCTAAACGGATAAAACGATAAGGGTGATTATGGCTCATATAGCCAGACAACAAACCAGTAAAGCGCTGACAGCCTTTTAATATTTCCTTTAAAAACAACACCCGATTGCGACGATTAGTCACGCTATCTAAATTGTTTTTGGTATATAAGTACATCTCATTAACTTGCTCCCACGCTTCATCAGGCAACAACTCGCGTGAAGTACGAATGTTTTCTCTAGCGGCAGTCAGTGACGATAACAGCGAACCTGAATGCGTTGCATCAGTGAGCATGAATTTAGTGATATTACGTTCAGAGCCGACTTTATGCTTATCATAAAACTCGTCGGCTGAGCCATTAATCCTAACCAATTGCTGCCAGCCCATTTCTACACCTTTAGGCAAATCCATTAGCAAATTCATGTGTACGCTGACTAACTTAGCGGTATTTTCGGTGCGCTCTAAATAACGTCCCAACCAATATAAGCGCTCTGCTGAACGTGATAACATTAACGCCCCTCCATATCGATAATCCAAGTATCTTTACTACCGCCACCTTGCGACGAGTTTACCACCAACGAGCCTTTTCTTAAGGCCACTCGCGTAAGTCCTCCCGCTGTTACAAACACATTTTCACCCTGTAAAATAAACGGTCGTAAATCGATATGTCTTGGCTCTAGTTTACCTTTACATAACGTGGGCGCTGTTGAAATCGATAAGGTAGGCTGAGCGATATAATTGCGCGGATTGGCTACGACGACTTTTCTAAAAGCCTCGACTTCTTTAGCCGACGCATGAGGCCCTACTAGCATGCCATAACCGCCCGATTCATTAGCCGGCTTGACGACTAATTCTGCTAAATGCGCTAACACATAGTCTAAATGCTCTGGGTTACTGCATAAATAAGTCGGCACATTAGGCAAAATCGGCTCTTCGTTTAGATAATACCTAATCATTTCCGGCACATAAGCATAAACCACTTTATCGTCAGCAACTCCTGCCCCAGGTGCATTCGCTAACGCCACATGGCCGGCTTTCCAAGCCCGCATTAAACCCGGCACGCCCAAAACTGAATCTTTTCTAAAGACTTCAGGATCCAAAAAATCATCATCAATGCGTCGATAAATCACATCGACTTTTTCTAACCCCTCAATGGTGCGCATATACACATAATCATCGT
Organism: uncultured Methylocucumis sp.; assembly: GCA_963923905.1. GTDB lineage: Bacteria > Pseudomonadota > Gammaproteobacteria > Methylococcales > Methylomonadaceae > Methylovulum. The sequence goes on along the minus strand of CAWUNX010000201.1, from coordinate 1,122 downwards.
CATCCACGACTAAATCGCCGCCTTCAACGAGCTGCGCACCGATTTGCTGCGCTAAATACGCATGTTCAAAATACGCGGAATTATAAATACCCGGCGTTAACACGACAATTTGCGGCCTGTCGCTATTTGGTGCTATAGACGCCAACATCTCTTGTAACTGCGTGGGATAGTCATCAATTGGTAAAATATTAATCCCTTGTAGCAATTCAGGAAACACCCGCTTGGTAATGACTCGGTTCTCCAACATGTATGACACACCAGAAGGCACACGCAAGTTGTCCTCTAACACATACATAACGCCATCTTTATCACGCACCAAATCAGTGCCACAAATATTAGCCCAAACATCATGCTTAGGTCGCATCCCGACACATTCATGGCGAAAGTTTTTTGAAGTAGAAATGGTTTCAACAGGAATCTTACCGTCGTTAATAAAGGCTTGCTCGCCATACACGTCACTGATAAAACAATTTAATGCTTTTAAACGCTGTTTTAAGCCTTGCTCAATCACCTTCCATTCACGGGCCGCCATAACGCGAGGAATAATATCAAACGGCCAAGCTCTATCGATATTACCTTCATCACTATAGACGGTAAAGCTTATGCCCATTTCCATGATAGCCAGCTCTGCCGCTAATTTACGTTTATCTATGTCGGTTTTTTTTAGTGAATTTAAATACTGGCATAAGCCATGACTGATGGTGCGCGGCTGATACTCCGATAACATTAACTCATCGTAAGCAAGGTCAGTTTTGTAGTTTTCCCAGATCGATTTCATAGCGATTTTATTGTGTGAGTTTTATCGAGATAAAGCACGAAACATGCCATGATTAGTAGTCTTAGTATAACATACGCCATACCGTAATATTCCCGTTTCCACAAAGGAATAAACTGTTTTAAATATCTGTGCATGGCTTAAATCAACAAGGTTTGTCTTACGTCTGTAGTTAGCGCGTTAGAACAAAACAACTAAAATGAATCTGCTGACAACAGCCCTAAAATAGAGCAAGCGAGCTATGTTGCTTTATTTTGGTGCAAACAAGCAACCAACGCCTGGAGGAAGAGAGATTTATGAGGAAAAATAAACAAGAGCTAAGCGGCTCGATAGACTATGAACGGCTT
>CAWUNX010000200.1:0-7138 GCA_963923905.1 uncultured Methylocucumis sp. | reverse complement strand
TCTGGTCTCGTGGGCTCGGAGATGTGTATAAGAGACAGGTATATAATTATCGGCAATTAACGTTAGTACCATGCCATAAGTAAACAAGGCTACGGCTTCGACAAGATGCCCCTCAGCGATTAACACTAAAGAACACGCACCAAAAATGAGCTTAGCCGCAAAAGGAATCATAGCAAATATACCGGTAAACGTGCCCAATATTGCCGGATGACCGGTGCCTGCTAAAGCGTAGCCCGCACCTAGTAATAACCCCTTGCCTAAACCAATTAACACCATGCCATTGACCGTAGCACGTACTGCCGCAGTCGCATGTAAGGCATAACGCACACCGACTTCGCCGAATAATTTGCGGCTACTGGCAAGCACTTGCTGACTAATAGAATTGCCGTGTTGGTAAACGAATAACAACACTAATAAAATCATTAAAAAACTAATAAATCGGCTTAGCAATTGTCCGGCTAAATCTTTGGTATAGGTTAAAACACCGCTATTGCCTAGCCAATGCATTAAGGTCTTAGCCGCTTCGGCATTACCTAAGGCCTCTTGCCAACTCTGGGTTAACCACGTCCCTATGTAGGGCAATTTGCCTAACCATTCTGGTGGGGGTATGCCAACTTTTTGTGCAGCCTCTAAGACTTGACCTAACGCTTGCGCTTCATGAAGTAAGCGATGCAAGCCATAGCCTAAGGGCGTTAAGATAATGGTGCCTATCATTAACGTCAGCAAAATAGACGCAAATGTCACTTTACCGTGTAATTCTTTGCGTACTAGCATACGCTCATACACCGGCCAGGTTGCTATTGCTAAGACTACCGCCCAAGCAATTAAGGGTAGATACGCTAATAAAACCCAGCCGCCTAATAGTAATAAGATAATTAAGCCTACGATACGTGCTTTGGCTTCTGGAATATGCGACATAATGTGTTTAATGTGGGGGTATGGGTTGGATATGGGTTCGGAATTTTAGCATGATACCGACGCGCGCTTAGCCGGTTTCTCAAAAAGCGCAACAAACAGTAGATAAACAGTGAGTAATAAACCCGACAGAAGCCAGGTATTTAAGCTGCTGTAAATAATCGCAAACTCTTTGGCTTTAAAAAGACCAATACCCAGCGCAATATAGCCTATCAGCCGCTTTATATCATAGGCAACCGGGTAATAAAGCTGCCCAAGTAAATAGGAAACCATAGCCATAGCCCCGTAACACATGAGCGTAGCCCAGGCCGCGCCGGCATAACCATATAACGGAATCCAATAATAATTCAGCGTAATGGTTAATAACGCACCGGCTATCGACAACCAGGCACCTAGACCAGTACGGTCAGTAAGCTTATACCAAATCGATAGATTGACATGGATACCTAAGCATAAATTAGCGATTAATAAAATCGGCACAACGGTTAAGCCACTACGATAAGCTTCGCCAACAAAATATTGAAAAAAGTCGATAAACAGAGTAACCAATAAAAAGATAAACACGCAAAAAATAACAAAGTAATTCAACACCTTGGCATAAATAAGCTTTGCATCATGTTGGCGCGCGTAACTAAAGAAAAAAGGTTCTGCCGCATAACGAAATGCCTGGATAAACAATGACATCAGTATCGATAATTTATAACACGCGCTATAAATACCCAGCATTTTCATATTGGTAGTCACATCATGCGGTAGTAAATATTTCAGTAATGCTCTATCAAGCATCTCGTTAATAATGCCAGCAAAGCCAACAATCGCCATTGGCGCGGAATATACCAACATTTTAATAAAAAGCTGACGCTTAATACCCCAACGCAATCCCAATAATTCGGGGGTTAATAATAAAAACTTTCCCGCACTAGCGATTAAATTGGCAATAAACACATAAGCCACACCTATCTGCGGCTGGTATAAGAGCAATAACGGCGAATCAGGTCTCTCGCTGTGTAGCTTAGGACAATACACAATAAAAAACAGACTTAAGCCTATGGTCATAATGATTTCAGCTAGCTTTATCGTCGCAAAACGTAAAGCCTTATTTTCCGCTCTTAACCGTGCAAACGGTATGGCACTCACTGCATCTAAGCTTAAAATAGCCGTGAAATACACGATATATTCCGGATGTTCGGCATAGTGGATTAATGTTGCTAGCGCTTGTTGATTAACTATTGCAATGGAGACAAAAGCCAAATTTAACAACACGATAAACCATAGCGCAGTGGCATAAGCGCTGTCACGCTTGGTGTCGCCGTTGCCTCGAAAGCGAAAATAGCCTGTCTCAAAACCTAATACGAGAAGCACAGAAAAAAATCCAGCATAGGCATAGAACTCAGAAATCACACCGTATTCAGCCGGTACAAAATAATAGGTGTAAACCGGAACGAGTAAATAATTGAGAAAACGGCCAACGATACTGCTTAAACCGTATATTGCCGTCTGTGAGACTAGCTTAGATAAAATACTCATGAAGTATGCTTAAGCATTTTAATGAGGTGTCTTGTGGGGACAGCAGGCTTGTACGCAGTCAAATTTGAGGATAACTGGAAGTGTGAAAGAGGGTTTAAGTCTCTATGTTGGTCTTGACAAGGGTACGCTGTGCGTACCCTACTACGAGTAAAGCGTCTATTGTTCTGAATAATCGGGTAATAATTGCTCGATTTGCATCGCTTTTACAATCGCCATTAATTCGTGTTGTTGTCGTTTTAACGGTGCTAATTCTGCTTCTAACGCCGCAATATTCTCTGCGACCGAACCTTTAGAATCATTGATTTTCCGCAGCATTTGCAAGCGTCCTTCGATTTGCTTTTTATGGTCTTTAATTTGCTGCATTAACGGTGTTAATGCCCCATTACTCCACGCTATCGCATCGGTATGGGCTTGTTTAATAATAGCTCTGGCCTTAGAAATTAACGTGTTATAAAGCTTTTCGACAACAATATGTTGCTCAGTCATCGTGACTTTAGTACTTGAGCGGAACGCCTCGCCTTCTTCAAAAACTTGCTCTAATTCAAGCTGATATTGTTTGACAGAAAATAATTGTGGCTCGATTTCTTTAAAACCGTATTCGTCTTTGAATTTTTTATGAATAGCTTTAACTAAGCGCCGCGTTTCGTTAGTAATATCGATAGAATCTTGCAATAAATCGCGTAAATTGTCGAATAACGTGCGCATGTTTTGCTTCATGCCATACGTCGTTAAACTCTTAGTAATATCAATGCGCGCTTGCTCAACGACCGCATCCACTTTTTCATCAGAAAACGAGTCAATAAGCATTTTGGCTTGCACAATAAACACGCGCCGACTCGATTGAAAATTCTCGACATTAGCCATGTAGGAATTTTGTTTATCACGCGTTTCAGCCATTAATTTGCCTGTCATTTCCTGATTATGGAAATCGACTTTTTTGAATTCTTCTAGTTGCTCAGTGGCATGACCTAATGAAGAATTGGTCAAACTCAACGACTCGTTTAGTAAAAAGCCTAAATCACGCACAATGGTGTTCATCATGATGCTACGCTTTTGTTTTAAAATATCAGTCGCTAAATAATCTTCTAGCACCGGTAACCGGCTTTTATCTAACAAATTAGCGTCACTTTTAACTTTAGCTAATAAGCCTTGTTTAGCCGAAACAGGGAAAATAGCATTTTCATTAATTTTAAGAATACTAGCAGACGCTTGTATTTGCGATTGTATAGCCCCCTCAAAATCGTGATTTTCGCCAATATCATCCCACATAGCGTCAATCTTATTCATAACGACGGCTAAACCTTGTGTCTTTCGGCTTCTAGCGCGCGTAATATGCGTTAGCCAGATTTCTAAATCACTTTTAGTTACACCAGTGTCGGCAGCAAGAATGAAAATAATAGCTTGCGCACTAGGCAACATATTCAATGTCAATTCAGGCTCTGTCCCTAAGGCATTAAGACCTGGGGTATCGATAATGCATAAGCCCTCTTTTAACAAAGGATGGGGAAAACTAATCAGCGCATGTCGCCAACAAGGAATCTCTACTTCTTCGGGCAATGGATTACCTTGAGCCTCAGCTTCGGCAGGATCCCACAAACCTAAGCGATCAGCAGTGGCGCGATCAACTTTTTTAGTGGCAATCAGTTCTTTGAAGACGCTTTGCATTTGCATAGGAGAATTAGGATCCAATGGAAAATGCTGCCAGCGCTCAGGCACGGTTTTAAATTCTGCTAATGAAACATTTTCTAGACGCGATTCAATATTTAATAAGCGTATATAGCTGCCACCTTTTTCGTCATAAAAAATTTCAGTAGGCGACATCGTCGTGCGCCCCGGTGAGGATGGCAGTAAGCGCAGGCCAGATTCGGCAAAAAACATAGCATTAATTAACTCTGTTTTACCGCGTGAAAACTCGGCAACAAACGCTAAAGTCACACGATCATTTTGCAAGCTATTAAGAATATTTAAAATCGTATTCGTACTATGGGCCGTTTCTAATCCGTAACGATTAAGCCATTGCTGATACATTTCTATGGACTGTATTAAATTTGCACGCCATAACGTGTATTCGTGCATTTTTTCTTTAAATTCCAGATTCCTCATAGCTAGCCTTTTATTTGGTATAGTGGTCTAGGTCTGTTATTAACATATCCAACAATTGTAGTTCATATATTTGCAACCGTTGTATTTAATCAAAGTTAATTTTAATGCTAACTTTGCTTAATGCCATAAAGTTGTTGATATTCGGTAATTTGCGCAACTAACGTCCTGTCTTCGCTTGCTAAAAACTCTATAATATCCGCTAGTGTGATAATTGCAGTCACTGTTAAGCCGAACTGTTGTTTTACTTCGTCTATAGCGGAACATCCATTCTGACCTAACTCTTGTCTATCAAGGGCTATTAATACACCGTAAGCAGTTGCGCCTGCAGCTTGGATAATAGAAACCGATTCTCTAACAGACGTACCTGCGGTAATAACATCGTCTAAAATCAATACATTACCGGTAAGCGCTGAGCCGACAATGACACCGCCTTCACCGTGATCTTTAGCTTCTTTGCGATTGAATGCAAACGGAATATCTTGCCCGGTTAATTCAGAAAAAGCGATAGCCGTCGCGCACGCGAGAGGAATACCTTTATAAGCAGGCCCATATAACACATCGGGTGTCATACTCGCGGCTAATAAGGCTTGGGCATAAAAACGCCCTAATTTGCTAAGCTGAGCGCCTGTTTTAAATAATCCAGTGTTAAAAAAATAAGGACTGGTACGGCCCGATTTTAATTGGAATTGTCCAAATTTTAATACGCCTAAATCCAGCGCAAAATGTATGAAATCTCTTTGATAGTCGAGCATGAGTTTAATAATTGTAGGTTAAAAACGGCTACCAATTTAAGTAGGGACAAGACATTTAGAGCGCAGGACGCCGTAAATACATCCGTGTAGGCTTGGCGGTAGCATCCCTGATGCCAACACCTGCGCTGTAAACGCCCTATCCCAACTTGACATTGTCCCGTCTAAAGTACATAGCCTTAAAAACCAAAAGCCAAGCCGTATTGTTTAAGTGATAATAAAAGCTTCTATCATAATCAGCAACGAGTCCTTTAAGCAGTTTGTACGCCAATTTATAGTTTTGTACTGTGAATAACAAACATTTTATCGATTATAGCTAGAGAACCGTCCCAGACCACAGAGCATTAGTCTGTATGTTACCATTTAAATTTAGCGGGTTAGCCGTAATGACCGACTCAATGAAGCATCGCTTTTTCTTACTCGGCATTAAATCATAGAGAGTACAACACAATGTGAATAAAAACGCAGAAAAATGCTTAAAAGTGACGAAGTTGACATAGTGTTGACAAAAAATGTCAGTTATCCTGTCATAAACTCTTGTAACACGCTATCGAGAAAATACCAGCCGGTGTCACTACAAAAATAATGCCAACCATCAAAGTGTATTAACTGTTGCTTAAGACAAACTGACAAACCTGGCTCTAAAGCACTTAACGTTAATCCTGTCATTGCTTGAAACTGCTCAGCGGTAAAACCTTGTTTTAAGCGCAATTGATTCATAACAAACTCTAAAGCTAAGTCTTCAATAGCAATGGCTTGGCTAGACGGTAAAAACGCTTGTGTGCCTAAATAGTGTTCTGGATGTTTAGGTTTTTGGCTGCGAAAAATCTTATCAGGTAAGCACTGCGTGATTTTGCCATGCGCACCGGCACCTATACCTAAATAATCGCCAAAGCGCCAATAATTTAAATTATGTCGGCATTGTTGTCCTGGCAAACTATAGGCGGAAATTTCATACTGTTGAAAGCCATTTTCAGCTAATAACGCTTGCGCAGTTGTTTGCATAGCATAAATCGCCTCATCATTTGGCAAACTGGGCGGATATTTATAAAACCAGGTATTAGGCTCTAACGTCAACTGATAAAACGATAAATGCGTAGGGGCCAGCGCAAGTGCGGTATTGATGTCAGCTAAGCAATCCGCAAGGTTTGCCCCCGGCAAACCAAACATTAAATCTAAATTAATCTGCTCAAATCCAGCTTGCTTGGCTAAATGAACCGCATTAATCGCTTGCTCTGCATCATGAACTCTACCGAGTTTATGCAATAATGCGTTGGAAAAACTTTGCACACCAATTGATAAGCGGTTAATACCCAAACGTCGATAAGCGGAGAATTTTGCGCTTTCTGCCGTACCTGGATTGGCTTCTAAGGTAATTTCAGCATCATTAGCAATAGGAATTAATTCAGCAATACCTGCTAATAACTGTTCAAAGGAACTAGGGCTGAATAAGCTAGGCGTACCACCGCCGATAAAAATTGTGTTAATCGCTCTATCGATACTGTAATAAGTAATATCCGCCTGTAAATCACGCAATAACGCAGCAATGTAATCTTTTTCTGGCAACGCGCTTTTTTGCGCATGGGAATTAAAATCGCAATAAGGACATTTTTTTAAGCACCAAGGGATATGAATATAAAGACTTAAAGGTGGTAGTTGAGACATGAACGCTCTAGGTTGAACACGTGATAGCATGACAATGATGGCAGAAAACCGCTCCTCGGCAACTGCTCCTGCGTTGCCCTACTACACGCCATCCATGGCGTTATGCGTTTTCTGCATTCGCCACATCCGTGTCTGTCTCTTATACACATCTCCGAGCCCACGAGACCAGAGAGGATCTC
>CAWUNX010000199.1:0-7205 GCA_963923905.1 uncultured Methylocucumis sp. | reverse complement strand
GGAGATGTGTATAAGAGACAGCAGTAATCATGCCGAACGGTATTGATCACAAACTTAGCATTACTGGCTACTAACTCGACATTATTGAAAAAGCGTTTCAACACCTGATGGTAATTTAAATGTCGATTACCCACCACCCACAATTCGCCGTTGTTTCGTAATACCCGCTTCGCCTGCTGAAACATCGAAACAGCCACCGCATCGCCTACTGTTGTTTGCTGATGAAACGGCGGATTGCACAAAATTAAATCAGCTGAATGGCTAGCTGTTGTCGTTAAGCCATCGGCGGCGATAAAACTAGCCGCTTTTGTAGTGCCATAAGCTCGACGGAAATTTTCTTCAGCAGACGCTAACGCCATAAACGACTCATCGATAAAACAAACCGTTGCATGAGGGTTTAACTGAGCCGCTAACAAGCCTAATACCCCATTACCACAGCCTAAATCGATAATATCGTTAGCATCCGATTTTGTCGGCAAATACTGCAAGAAAAAACGCGTACCTATATCTAACTTATCGCGTGAAAATACATTCGCATGATTAGCAATCAATAGTGCTGTGTTTTCTAAACGATAATAAACCGGGTAAGGATTGCTTGGCAGTGCCAATTGAGGATTAACAGCCACGCTGATTAAGCGCGCTTTTTTCCTAGCCGGCGACGTTTCGGTAGGCCCGATAATGGTTTCAAATAAGCGCCAAACTGAGCTAGGTATGTGCTTAACCATACCCGCCGCAATAATGCGCGAACTAGGCGTAAGATATGGTCTAAGACGTAACAACTGGTCTTCTAATAAGCCTAAGTTTTTAGGCAATTTAAGCAATACTGTGTCAAAACATTTAGGCAATTTAGCTAAACTGCTCAGTAATGTAACGCGTTCGCATGGCAAGCCATTCTCAGCTAAATTAATCAGCGTGGCTTGTTGCGACAAATAAGAGTCAGATAAGGCATAAGGCTGATAAGCACTTAATGCTACGGCTAACGCGCCAAAACTATCATTAAGAATCAGAACGCTAGCATTGTTTAGCCCTTGTTGCTCAGCAAGTTGCGTTAACAAATATTCATCAGCCGCATCGAAAGCCTGCAAGAGCTCGCGTTCTCGCTTAGGCAAGCGCGTTAAGCGAAATTGCCCTTGAGGCACTGTCAATAAATTTTGTTGCAGAGTCATCGCATTAAACGCACACCATTGCTTTAGAAGTACTTATTGATGATGGGGGTGGTGTAATGCAACAACGGCTGCTTTTTTTGCTTTAGCCTTTTCAGCTTTAATAAGTGCTTGCTGTTGTTTGCGCCGATTCCTAGCGTCATAACGTCGCTTAGCAAGCAATGCTTTAGCGCGTCTATCAACGCCTTTTGATTCGGCAACGGGCTGCATAATAATGCAATCGACCGGACAAGGTGGCACACAGAGTTCGCATCCAGTACATTCTGAGCTGATAACGGTATGCATCAATTTCGCCGCCCCAACAATCGCATCGACTGGACAGGCTGCGATGCATTTTGCACAGCCTATGCATGTTTGCTCAATAATTAACGCAACCTGTGCTGGCTTAGTCACGCCATGTTTAGGGTTTAGCGGCTTAACAGCTACATTTAATAAACTTGCTAAGTCGCGAATTCCTGCTTCACCACCTGGTGGACATTGGTTTATATCCGCTTGCCTTAATGCCAACGCCTCAGCATACGGTAAACAACCGTTATAACCACACTGCCCACATTGAGTTTGTGGTAATAAGGCATTAATTTCCTCAACGCTTGCCATTATTAGCTCACACGCAAGCCAGGCACTGCACCGTCATCGGGACTTAATAACCAAATCTGTTTATCGCCAGAGCCTGCCGCTAACACCATGCCTTCAGATACGCCAAAACGCATTTTACGCGGCGCTAAATTGGCAATGACTAAGGTTAATTTTCCTTGTAACTGCTCAGGCGCATAAGCAGTTTTAATGCCAGAAAAAATGGTTCGCGTTTCATCACCAATATCTACCGTCAATTTTAATAATTTATCTGAACCCTCTACCGCCTCGGCTTGAATGATTTTGGCGATACGCAAATCTAATTTAGCAAAATCACTAATATCGACAGTTTCCGCAATCGCTTCAAATTGCTTAGGTTTGGCTATCGCAACGGTTTTTTCTAAATTATCTTTAGATGCTGCAATAATCGCGTCAATCTTATCAGCATCCACCCGAGTCATTAATGGCTTAAACTCATTTAAGGTATGGCTTAATAACGGCTGCATGTCGTCGCTAGGCCAAGCCAACTCAGTACACAAAAACTGCTCAGCCTGTTGGGTTAATACGGGCAGCACAGGTTTTAAATACGCGACTAGTAGTCTGAATAATTGGATACCCATGGAAGCAACGCCATGTAATTCAGCGTCAGCTTGCTCTTGTTTAGCCAATAACCAAGGCTTTTTCTCGTCAATATATTGATTGGCTTTATCCGCTAACGCCATGATTTCACGCATGGCTTTACCATATTCGCGCGTTTCATAGTAGTCGGCAATACGTTGGCTCGCTTGAATGAATTCAGCATATAACGCTGGCTCAGCCAAGCTATCCGCTAAACACCCGGCAAAGCGCTTATTAATAAAGCCGCTGCATCGACTCGCGATATTAACCACCTTACCCACTAAGTCTGAATTGACGCGTTGACAAAAATCCTCGAAATTCAAATCCAAGTCATCAACACCGCTACTTAGCTTAGCAGCAAAATAATAACGCAGATATTCAGGGTTTAAATGCTCCAAATAGGTTCGCGCAGTAATAAATGTACCACGCGACTTGGACATTTTTTCACCATTAACCGTTAAAAAACCATGCGCAAAAATAGCGCTAGGTTTACGCAAACCCGCTCCGGTTAGCATGGCTGGCCAAAAGAGTGCATGAAAATAAATAATGTCTTTACCAATAAAATGATAAAGCTCGGTAGCACTATTTTCCTGCCAAAATTGTTCAAAATCAAGCCCTTGCTTATCGCATAAGTACTTAAAACTCGCCATATAACCAATCGGCGCATCTAACCATACATAAAAATATTTACCCGGCGCATCAGGGATTTCAAAACCAAAATACGGTGCATCCCGCGATATATCCCATGGCTGCAATCCGCCGTCTAACCATTCGTTTAACTTATTAGCCACTTCCGATTGCAAATGCCCTGCTTGTGTCCAATCTGCTAACATATCTTTAAAATGCGCTAGTTCAAAAAAATAATGCACTGATTCTTTCGCAATAGGTTTTTCGCCGGAAAGCGCAGACACTGGATTTTTTAAATCGGTAGGACTATACGTCGCACCACAGACCTCACAACCATCGCCATATTGTTCTTGTGCGCCACATTTAGGACATTCGCCTTTGATAAAGCGGTCCGGCAAAAACATTGATTTAACCGGATCAAACGCTTGGGTAATCGTCTTAGTGCTAATATGACCAGCATCGCGTAACCGCTGATAAATCATTGCTGCTAACGTTTGATTTTCTGGTGAATGCGTACTGTGATAATGATCAAAAGCGACGCTGAAATCGGCAAAATCAGCTTGATGTTCAGCCGCAATGCGAGCAATTAACACTTCTGGCGTAATGCCTTCTTTATCGGCTCTTAACATGATAGGCGTACCATGCGTGTCATCAGCACAGACATAATAACAACAATGACCGCGCTGTTTTTGAAAGCGCACCCAAATATCAGTTTGTATATATTCTACTAAGTGACCTAAATGTATCGGGCCATTGGCATATGGTAAGGCACTGGTCACCAAAATTTTTCTTTCTAACATAAGTGAATGAATGGTCAAAAAAGGCGTTCATTATTGCATAAATTAACTGTTATTTCAGGCTGGATTCTATTGGTTAAACAAGCTGTCACCTAAATGATTTCTAATGCTTGTTCAATTAATTCATGCCAAAATATACAGAGTTTTAGCCATTACTAAACATTATGAAAATTGCTATTTTATCGCGTAACTCTAAACTGTATTCAACGACTCGGTTAGTCGAGGCTGCGCAAGCGAGAGGACATGAAGTCAGAGTTTTAGATGTGTTACGCTGTTATATGAATATTACTTCACATAATCCATCTATTCATTATCGTGGCGAAGACTTAACTGGATTTGATGCGGTTATTCCAAGAATCGGCGCTTCGGTTACTTTTTATGGTACGGCAGTGCTCAGACAGTTTGAAATGATGAACGTCATGCCTTTAAATGAATCGGTTGCCATTTCCCGCTCGCGTGACAAATTACGTTCAATGCAACTGTTAGCAAGAAAAGGCATAGGCTTACCAGTTACTGGCTTTGCTAATAATCCCGACGATATTGCCGACTTAATTGATCAAGTCGGCGGCCCACCGTTAGTTATTAAATTATTAGAGGGTACGCAAGGCATAGGTGTCGTGCTGGCTGAAACTCATAATGCCGCTGAAAGTGTCATCCAGGCATTCATGGGATTAAAAGTTAATATTATGGTACAAGAATTTATCAAAGAAGCAGGCGGCAGTGATATACGCTGCTTTGTTGTGGGTGACAAAGTCGTTGCCGCAATGAAACGACAGGCCGCTGACGGCGAATTTCGCTCAAATTTACATCGCGGCGGCACTGCAACTTTAGTGCGATTAACACCAGAAGAGCGTTCTGTTGCGGTACGCGCGGCTAAAATTATGGGATTAAACGTATGCGGCGTCGATATGTTACGCTCTAATCACGGCCCAGTTATTATGGAAGTCAATTCTTCACCTGGTCTTAAAGGCATAGAATCTGCTAGCGGCAAAGACATTGCCGGGCTCATTATTCAATTTATAGAAAAGCGTTTAGAGTCGCTGGAAACCTGTAAAGATAAAACGCGCACACGCGGAAAAGGTTAATACAGCAACGGACATAAAAAAGCCCCCGCATAGCGAGGGCTTGTATGATTGAAGCTAGCTATAATTCTTCAGCAGCATTTTTCATCACTTTTGGCGTGACAAAGATTAACAATTCTTTTTTCTCATCAGTCGTCAGCGTACGCTTAAATAAAAAGCCTATGCCGGGTAAATCTGCAAAAAACGGCACTTTATTGATAGCACTGTTGTAAATACCTTCATAAATCCCGCCTAATACGACTGTCTCGCCGTCATTAACCCGCACATTGGTTCTGACATTTCGAGTATCGATACTAGGAATACCGTTGGTTACCGTACCGACTTCATCTTTAGAGATATACAAATCCATGATAATGCTACCGCTAGGTGTAACTTGTGGCGTAACATCTAATTGCAATACTGCATCGACGAATTGCACGTTAACGCCAGTATTGGCGCTAGACGATTGATAAGGTATTTGTACACCTTGTTTAATGCTGGCCTGACAACGATCCGTGGTCATCACGCGCGGATTTGATACTAATTCACCACGACCTTGGTCTTGCAGCGCCGATAACTCCAAATTTAAGACATAATCAGCGCCTCTTGCCAATGTCATACCTAATGCACCATAGGGATTCGACGATGTACCTAAATCAACTAAAGCCTCGTTTAATACATCAGTACCATCGATAGTGCCTGGAGATGATGTACCGCCAGTTGTAGTACTCGATGCTGTGCCATTAACGCTACTTATAATTTCACCCGATTTAACTGTCGCATTTTTCCCTACAACACCAAAACGCACACCGAGTTCTTTGGCAAAATTACTAGTTGCAATAACAACGCGCGATTCAATCATCACTTGCCGTACCGGAATATCCAGTTTTGCGATTAATTTTTTTACATCTTCTAAACGCTTAGCGGTTTCTCTAACAATGAGCGTGTTAGTCCTCGAGTCAACCACCGCTGACCCTCGTTCTGTCAACAACTTAAACCTATCATTAGCCGTTGTACCTGTCGTGCTGGTATTGGAGTTTTGATTTTGGTTTTGGTTTTGATTAGTAAATTGATTATTTTGTTGGCTACCGGTTGAGGCTGAAGTACGGTTATTTCTAATACCGCAGCTACCAAAAGCACCGGTATCTCTTCCGTATAATAGATTTCTAAAATTCTCCGCCTTAGCGTAGTTGATTTGTATATACTCCGTAACCAAAGGGTCTAACTGCTCTACCACGAGTTCAGTTTCTTTTTGTTTTTCCTTGTATTCTTTAATCTTACCCACGGGCGCTACTAACGTAACATTACCTGTTTCGTATTTTTCCAAGCCTTTAGTCATCATGACAAAATCTAAGGCTTCATCCCAAGGCACATCATCTAATTTAAGCGTAATCGTACCGGTTACGTCGTCACCTGCTACTACGTTTTGCCCGGTAAATTCCGCTAAGATAGCAATCACGCTACGAATATCAATTTCTTGGAAATTTAACGATAAACGCTCACCGGTATACTTTTGCCTAGATTTTTCTAAACTCTCTTTTTCAGCGCTGGATAGAGGGCGAAATTCTATCGTTAACAAGCCCTCAGATTGATAAAGCGAGTAATCATAAAAACTATTTTGCATGACAACAGACAGCTTGGTTTCGCTACCTTTAGTCTCACTGTCGATAAATTTAACTGGGGTAGCAAACTCAGACACATCTAAACGTTTAGACATGCTAGCAGGTAAAATAGTATTTAAAAAACTAACAACGACTTTGCCACTCTCTTCTTTGGTGTTAACGACTGTATTGGGATTTGCTAGAGATATTAATATCCTACCTTCCCCCTTTTCACCGCGTTTAAAATCAAAGCCACTAATGGTTTGTTGAGGCATTAAGTCAGCTATAGTTGAGCTTGTCATAGCCGAAGCTGGAGATTTGGGTTTGGTAGCCGCGCTAGTTAATGGCCTTGCGGCAACATTAGCAGCCCTATCAAGCGTTAATAAGACTTTGTTGCCTACTATATGCGTTTCAAAAGGTGCCGATTCTAATAAATTGACCACAACTCTTAAGCGCTCACCAGACTCTGCTATATAAATGTTATTGGCAACCCCTTGGTTTACCGTGTACATTTTTTTAGGTAATCCATTTTTAACACCAACAAAATCTAACGCTATTCTAGCGGGATTTTCGGTATGGAAAACTTTTGGCGTAACGGGGGTACCGTTCATTGCCAATTCAACTTGTAGTTTTCCACCTGCAATCGATGCAACTTCTAAATTAGAAATAGCAAGCTCTGCCGCTTGAATCGAGGCGCAATGGAAGATAAATAAAACCAGCCACAAGCCGCTGTAATTACACACTGTTCTAACCATGTTGTTTAAT
>CAWUNX010000198.1:0-7206 GCA_963923905.1 uncultured Methylocucumis sp. | reverse complement strand
ATCCTCTCTGGTCTCGTGGGCTCGGAGATGTGTATAAGAGACAGATATAAGCCTACGCGGTCTAGCGCGGTGATGCGTTGACCTAATACCGTACCATCCGACTCTTCATACTGCCATGACGCCAGTTTTTGTCTTTCAGCATAAGCACGAATTCTATCAGCCGCTGCCGTTAAGGCCTGTGCTTGCTCTACGGGCAAAGTATCATAAGCTTGCTGTAGCCGCTGTTTTGGCAAAATAAGCTGGTCAGCTTGGCTAAACTCACAGCGATCAAAGCGGTTAGTGTATTCCAGTAAAGCTTGGTCACCCCGCTTGCGCACATCGGCGATAATCGCTAAGACTTGCTGTTGAATTGCTAAATCGTCACTGTCATCCCAGGCCAATTTTTGTGCTAACAAATCGGCAAATCCTGGTTCGGATGCATTAAGCTTGCAAATAGACAACTGGCTCATCGTGCTTACCTACTGGCTAAGGTGTGTTCAAATTGGCGCAATAACTCTGCTATCGCGCGATTTTTCATTTTCATCGCGGCTTTATTAACAACTAAGCGTGAACTAATGTTCATAATTAAATCACGCGGCTCTAAGTTATTAGCGCGTAACGTGTTTCCGGTGTCGACTAAATCGACAATACAATCAGCTAAACCCACTAAGGGTGCTAATTCCATAGAACCATAAAGTTTTATTATCTCGGCTTGCACGCCTAAATCAGCAAAATAACATTGCGCTGTTTTAACATATTTAGTGGCAACACGAATCCGCCCCGTTAATGCCGGCGCGTCCTTATGCACAGCAGTCATAAGGCGGCAACGCGCGATATTTAAATCAAGCGGTTCGTAT
The DNA here is from genome assembly GCA_963923905.1 of uncultured Methylocucumis sp. GTDB lineage: Bacteria > Pseudomonadota > Gammaproteobacteria > Methylococcales > Methylomonadaceae > Methylovulum. The sequence continues at coordinate 6,370 of CAWUNX010000198.1, read as the reverse complement.
AAATTATCCGAACCGTGTTCTAATAACACATCTTTACCCGCAATGCCTAAATCCGCTGCTCCATATTCGACAAACGTAGGCACATCGGTCGCGCGAATAATCACCAATTGCACATCCGCGCGTGTCGTTGGCAAAATCAGTTTGCGGCTAGTTGCCGGGTCTTCTAGTGGCGTAATACCCGCTTCAGCCAAAAACGGCACGGCTTCTTCAAAAATCCGGCCTTTAGAAACAGCGATAGTTAACATAGTAAGCCTATCTCGCAACACGGCGTATCGTCGCGCCTAATTGGGTGAGTTTTTCTTCAATATGATCGTAGCCACGGTCAATATGGTAAATTCTATCGACCATCGTGCTGCCTTCTGCGACTAACGCCGCAATCACTAAGCTGGCTGATGCGCGTAAATCAGTTGCCATGACGGGTGCGCTAGTCAGTCTTTTTACGCCTGTACAAATCGCCGTATTGGATTCCAGTTTAATGTCAGCACCCATGCGATGCAGTTCTTGCACATGCATAAAACGGTTTTCAAAAATCGTTTCGGTAATAATCCCTACGCCTTCAGCAATCGTGTTCAATGCAATAAACTGAGCTTGCATATCAGTAGGAAACGCTGGATAAGGCGCTGTGCGTAACGATACCGCCTTAGGTTTATTCCCGTGCATATCGAGTTGTATCCAATCTGCCCCAGCCGTAATATCCGCACCCGCTTCGATTAGCTTGTCGGTCACCGCATCTAAGGTCTCAGGACGGGTATTTTTTAATTTCACTTTGCCACCCGTTATCGCAGCGGCCACTAAATAAGTGCCCGTCTCAATACGGTCAGGCAAAATGTCGTAATGAACACTGGTTAAACCCAGTTTATCGACACCTTCAATCACTAACACATCCGTGCCAATCCCAGAGATTTTCGCACCCATCGCATTGAGAAAATGCGCCAAATCGGTGACTTCAGGTTCTTTCGCTGCATTTTCAATCGTTGTTATGCCATCGGCTAAAGTGGCAGCCATTAATAGGTTTTCCGTACCGGTGACCGTTACTTGTGGCAACACTAAGCGGCAGCCTTTTAACCGCGTGGCTTTAGCATTGATATAACCGCCCTCAACATTAATCTCAGCGCCCATTTTCATTAAGCCGTTTAAATGTATATCCACCGGTCGTGTGCCAATCGCGCACCCGCCTGGCAATGAAACATGTGCTTCACCAAAACGCGCCAACAATGGCCCTAAAACCAGAATAGACGCACGCATGGTTTTGACTAATTCATACGGTGCTTCAAAGCTATTAATCGTCGAGCTATCGACTTCGATGTTCATCCGCTCATCGACCAACAAATGCACTCCCATGCGTCCTAACAACTCCATCGTCGTCGTAATATCGTGCAAGTGCGGAATATTGCCCACGCGAACCGGGGCTTCTGATAGTAATGTCGCCGCTAAAATAGGCAGGGCGGCGTTTTTCGCGCCTGAGATGCGCAATTCGCCCGACAGTTGCGTACCGCCGGTTATGATTAATTTATCCATGGAATATCTGAGTTAAACGAAAAAAAGCATTAAGGTTAAAAGACGTTTTTGCACGCCTGTAAGACACGCATCGCGTGCCTTTTTACTCCTCAAAATAAGTACAGGTATCAAGCCTGCTAAGCTTAGCTAAACTGCGTAATTGTTTAGGAATATTATGAAATTGTAATTGAGTGCGGTGGCTGCGAGCGTATTTTATCCACTCAATCATCAGCGCTAATCCGGCGCTATCGGTATTAACAACTTGGCCTAAGTCGATACTGACTTCCTTGCTAGAGGTTAAAAATGCCATGTTTTTAACGGCATTTTTATCCAAACTGGCAAAGGTCAAATCGCCAACGACCGCAAAATCACCATTAGCGATTTTATTAATGGTCAGCGGTTTCATTTTTTCTCTTCCGCTGCTTTAAATAAAAATTGCCCTATGACTTTTTCCAAAATAATCGCCGGTTGGGTAATGTCAATCGCACTGTTATTGACCAAAAAAGTATCGGAACCACCGGGTTCTAAATTGACATATTTTTCGCCTAATAAGCCAGCCGTAAAAATACTCGCCGTCGTATCATCCGGTAAATTGTTATATTTTGCATCAATCGCCATCGTCACCACCGATTGATACGTCGTTGGATCTAGCTCGATACTTGCTACTTGACCTACTTTAACTCCAGCCGCTGAAACGGCTGATTTAACTTTTAAACCATCCGAGTTCTCAAAACGCGCACTGACCATAAAACTGTCTTTTTGCGTAATCGAGCTTAAATTACTGGCTTTAAGACTTAAGAAAAAAAGCCCAGCGATACCGGCGGCGACAAACAGCCCAACCAAGGTATCTTGTGTATTGCTATGCTGCATTAAGAATCTCCAAACATCAAAGCCGTGAGGATAAAATCTAACCCTAAAATACTAAATGCCGAATTCACCACGGTACGGGTCGTCGCACGACTCACGCCTTCTGACGTGGGAATAGCATCATAACCTTCAAACAGCGCTATCCATGAGGCCACAAAGCCGAATACCACGCTTTTAATAAAACCATTAACAATATCGTCGTAGAAATCCAATTTAGCCTGCATTTGCGCCCAATAGGCACCGTCATCAACGCCTAACATGCCAGAGCCAACGAGTAATCCACCCATAATGCCTATCGTGCTAAACACACCGGCTAACAGCGGCATCGACAGCAACCCTGCTAACAGTCTAGGGGCAATAATGCGTTTTATCGGGTCAACAGCCATCATCTCCATGCCCGACAATTGCTCAGTGGCTTTCATCAAGCCAATTTCTGCGGTTAATGCCGAACCCGCTCTACCGGCAAATAATAACGCCGATACCACAGGGCCTAACTCTCTGACCAACGATGCAGCAACCATTAAACCTAGCGTTTCTTCGGCGCCAAAATCAGACAAAATGTAATAGCCTTGCAGGCCCAACACCATGCCGACGAATAAGCCAGAAATGAAAATAATTAAAAACGACAAAACCCCTACCGAATATAACTGATTCAGTAATAATCGAGGTCTTAATACCACGCTGAACAATCCCGATAAGGTTAATAATAGAAAAAACGTGGCTCGACCCAGCTTAGTAAAACTGGCCCGGGTCGTCGCACCCAACAATTGAAGAAAATCGAGCATGTCTGCCTAAGATTAATAACGTTTACCCGTCGGCAATAAATCATCGAGATAATCTTTTGCCGGATAATGAAAAGGTACCGGGCCATCCGCAGCACCGGTCATAAATTGTTGTATCCAAGGTGAAGAGGATTGCCGCATCGCTTCAGGTGTACCATGATCGACAATACGGCCTTCGGAAATAACATAAATGGTATCGGCAATCAGCGATGTTTCATGCACGTCATGGGACACGATAATACTGGTTAAACCTAACGTGCTATTTAACGCTTTGATTAAATGTACTAACACCCCCATAGAAATAGGGTCTTGTCCGGTAAACGGCTCATCGTACAAAATCATCATAGGGTCTAACGCAATAGCCCGCGCCAACGCGATGCGTCTTGCCATACCACCGGATAATTCATTAGGCATTAAATTGCGAGCGCCGCGCAAGCCTACCGCTTCTAACTTCATTAAAACCAAGGTACGAATCATAGATTCAGGCAAATGCGTATGCTCGCGTAACGGAAATGCAACATTATCGTAAACGCTCATATCGGTTAACAACGCGCCGCTTTGAAATAACATACCAATGCGCTTACGCAAGTTATATAACTCAGCCCGGCGCAATTGATGCACATTCAAACCGTCAACGGTAATCACACCGCTATCAGGATATAACTGCCCAGCAATCAGCTTTAATAACGTTGTTTTACCAGTGCCGCTAGGACCCATAATCGCTGTAATTTTACCGCGCTCAATATCTAACGAAACATTATTAAAAATTTTCTTAGAGCCGCGTGAAAAGGATAATTGCCGAACTGAAATTAAAGCGTTATCGCCAGGAGCGGTTTGTTCCATGTGTGCCAAAAAAGCCAGTTTAAACTGCGTATTGTCCTCGACTCCTACTGGGTAAGTCAATGAATACCGGGCGTATTTATCATAATCCGCAAACAGGCAAAATGGCGATTGCTAAGGCGCTGTCATCGCCATTACAATCCAATTCAGTCAATACACCAATGATACCGGGTTCATGAATGAGAGTTGCCATTAGCAGCCAATTATTTAGCGATAATATTAAAATTCTTAAAAGCGAAGTCAGCAAAACCGCATTTCAAGGCGTACTCATTGCCATAGCCGCTATTATTTTTGGTACGCTAGGCGCCTGTTTATACAGCGAAGGCGGGTTATCGCTGTCTGGCATTTTAGCCGCACAACAGAATAATGTCGGATTATGGGTGCTCGATGGCATTCCCTTTATTTTCGGTTTTTGGGGACAATATTCAAGCACGCTTATTGCCTATCAAGCTGGAGCGATGATTCAAGACCAAACCCAAGAGTTACGCGATAAGACGGATGAATTAGAAAAACAAGCCAATTACGCGTCTACTCATGACGCGCTTACCGATTTACCGAATCGGTCGCTGTTTTATGACCGTGTGCAACGCGCCATTACATCGGCCACCCATAGAAAACAGTCTCTCGCCGTTGTATTAGTCGAGTTAGCTAATTTTAAAGAGATTTACGACACTTTAGGCAGAAATAGTAGTGATTTAATTCTAAAACAAGTCGCCAAGCGCTTAGAAGGCGTCAGCCCCGAGCAAGATAGCGTAGCTAGAATCGACGGCAGTGTGTTTGCTATTTTACTGACTAACCTACACGATACAGAGGAAGCCGAGCACCTTGCAGGCTCTATTCAAACAGCGTTAGACCATCCGTTTTTAGTTGATAAAGTCAATTTCAGCGTCCATAACAACATTGGTATCGTGCATTGCCCTGAGCATGGTGAAGATGTCGATACGTTAGTGCAAAAAGCGGGCGTAGCCTTAGGATTAGCACAAAGCTCAAATAAAGGTTATGCCACCTACCAGCCTGCGCTAGATAAACGTAGCTTAAAACGCTTAACGCTCATGTCAGAGCTTCGACAGGCCATTGATACCCAGCAACTCGAACTGTTTTATCAAGCTAAAATCGACATCGCTAGCCATTCCGTCATCGGTGTTGAAGCACTCATCCGCTGGCATCATCCCGTACACCTCATTATTTCACCTGATGAGTTTATTCCCATGACCGAGCGCACTCGCTTAATAAAGTTACTTACGCCTTGGGTACTAAAACAAGCGTTTAAGCAAGCCAGCCGCTGGCGTCAACAAGGTCTAAGCTTAAAAATATCGGTTAATTTATCGACTAAAGATTTACTAGACCCAGAGTTACCCGACTTAATTACCGGCATTGCAGCGGCTAAGGGCACTCAACCCGAGCAAATTATTTTAGAAATTACTGAAAGTTCGGCTATGCGCGACCCCGAGCGCACACTAGGCATTATCAATCGACTGCACAACATGGGGTATGCGTTTTCAATAGATGATTTCGGTACCGGTTATTCTTCTCTGGCCTATTTGAAAAAAATGCCATTAGCCGAGCTAAAAATCGACAAGTCATTTATCACCGATATTTTGCACAGCGAACACGACGAAGTGATTGTCAAAACCATGATTCATCTAGCCCATAATTTAGGGCTTAACGTAACCGCTGAAGGTGTAGAAAACGCCGATGTTTTGGCTAAACTGAAACAACTCGGTTGCGACCTTGTGCAAGGCTATTACTTTAATAAGCCTATGTCTATTAAAGACTTTGAAGCTTGGTACAAATCCTTTGAAACATCGTCTAGCCGACAGTAAAACACTTGCCAAGGCAACAAATCGGGGTAGACTCTGTTGGCAATCGGATTATTGCGCCAGGAGAACCCCATGATTTCTTTTCCGTTCGACACCTCTAAACCCATTACGGGACAAGCCAGCATAGAAATAACCAAACCCGCCGACGAAGTTTTTGATTTTATTGGCGTCAATTTTTTTGAAAACTACCCGAAATGGTCACCCGAAGTAGCCGAATTTGAACCGTTAACCGGTAAATCGGTATTTATTGGCGCAAAAGCTAGGCAGTTACGCCAAGACCAAGGCCAAAGCACCGAATCGGTATTTGAAGTGGTTGAATACGACCCAGTAGTCAAATTAGCGTTTCAAGGCATTAACGCCCCTTATAAAGACTGCTTTATATTGACCAACGACAGCGACAAGCAAGCTACCGTGCTAACTTTTATGTTCGCGCTACTAGAACTCGAATTATTCATGCGCCCGTTTGAAAAATTGATTCGCTGTGCAATTGAAGAAGGCGCTGAAAACACTGTTAATAACATTAAGCAATTATTGACTTAATGCATTTATCTATTACCTATCAAA
>CAWUNX010000197.1:0-7227 GCA_963923905.1 uncultured Methylocucumis sp. | reverse complement strand
CCAATACGGCGCTCTCAACTCGCGTTTAAGCAGCTTACCGCTGGAATTCCTACGCAAGCGCGCCACAAAATCAATCGACTTAGGGGCTTTGAATTCAGCAATGCGGCTTCTAACAAAATTAATTAACTCGCGTTGCTTAATCTTTTCCTGATTTCTTAGTACAACAAAGGCTTTTACCGATTCGCCCCAACGTTCATCAGGAATACCAATCACCGCCGCTTCAACCACTAACGGATGTTCTTGTAATACTGCTTCTATTTCAGCGGGATAAATATTTTCACCGCCACAAATAATCATGTCTTTGATACGGTCGCAAATAAACACATAACCGTCTTGGTCTAGGTAACCGACATCGCCGGTGCGTATCCATTGATTAAAAAAAGTGTTTTGATTGGCTTCATCGTTATGCCAATAGCCCGGCGAACTCGCGGGTGACTTAATGCATATCTCGCCGATGCTACCCTGAGGTAGTATTTGGTTATGGGTATCTAGTACACACACGTCTACCCCAGGCAACGCTTTGCCTGCTGACATGAGCCTAGGAGAATCCAATGGGTAATGGTCTTGTGGCCTTAAACACACCGCCATATTGCCGGTCTCAGTCATGCCATAGATTTGATAGAAATCGCAGTTAAATATTTGAAGCGCGCGCTTAAATAACGCTGGCGCAATCGGCGAACCGCCGTAAAGCAAACCTCGTACAGAGCTTAAATCAATGTTAGCAACACCCGGCTCATCTAATGCGGTCTGTAACATTGCAGGTACCATTTCGACAAGAGTGATTCGGTGCTTAGCAATTAACTCCAGCGCTTGCCAAGCAATAAACGTAGCCATTAATATGTTTTTCGCGCCAACAATAACGCCTTGTATCGCCCACCAAATACCGCCCATATGAAACTGTGGCAAAGCGACTAATAAGCTATCGTTTTCAGTTAGCCCCATCCAGTTATCGCCTTGAGCCCGCATCCCAGCCATTAAGCGAAAAAAACTATGATTAGAGATTTGCACGCCTTTAGGATGACCTGTTGTGCCGCTAGTGTACATTTGCACGACAATATCATCAGGCGAATACACCAAGCCCGGTGTAGAGGTATAGTGTTGTTCACGCCACTCAAGCCAACTGACCCATTCAGGGTGCTGTCCTTCTAACGCAATGATTTTTTTGACGGTTATTAACTCGGCACGGATTTGCTCGATAATGCCGAAAAAATCAGCACTGACGAATAACAGTTCAGCTTGACCTTGATTTAAGATGTATAAAATTTCTTGCGCAGCTAAACGCCAATTAATACCGATTAATACTGTGCGCGCCTTAGCACTGCCGAATAACAGCGCATAACCGTTATCGCTATCTTTACTCAGCATCGCAATACGCGCTTCTGGCATCAGCCCCTCAGCCAAAATACCGTTGGCAATTTGATTGGCCTGTTTATCTAACTCGCGATAGCTCAGCGTACGGTGTTCAAACACAAACGCCGTCGCATCGCCGCGCTGTTTTGCTTGATAAGCCAATAATTCTGGCAATGTTTCTATCATACCTAGCACTGACATAATGCTCTCTGCGCCGTCAATGTGAAGATAGAGCCTAAAGAAGAAATCAGTTTATTTCTCATGACCTTACTCTGTTCTTTGTGTTGAACAAGATAAAGCAGTTTTTAGGCCAAGATAAAAATTAATTTATAAGCAATTATTAATTAAAGAGAAATGTTTAGCCATACTAAAACCATATAAAAAATATGGCCTTTAAGACATAGCTTGACACTAAAATAACGCCACAATCGTTAAATATTAGGGGATTTCACTAATATAACTGCGTTATTTAACGCAATTAAAAAATAATGATTAAATATCAATTAATTACAAATAAAGAATAAAATTAAACTAGGTTAATTAACATGACAGATAATACTAGAAGTCACGCGCTTATGTGTTATTCAACGCCCCCAATCCAGCCCCACACACGCTGACGTTCAACCTGCTGGGCGCAACTTATTTGAATTTAAATTGAAAGTGCGTCAGAAACCAGCATTTCAATTACCACCCGCTTTTTCCAAAATGGCTTAACTTACAGGCAGTGCTCTAATAGTCTGAGATTTTTACCCGTAAATTGTCTAAATGACTCATTTGCTGAATTATCCAACGTTGCCGCTTTAACACATAATCGCTAGGTTTATTGGCTTTTAATAGCAAAGGATTAGGTAACGTTGCGGCGAGTAATGCCGCTTGTGAGCGGTTGAGTTTTTGGGCTGAAATACCGAAATAGCGCTGGCTAGCGGCTTCTATGCCAAAGAGATGGTCACCGAATTCGGCGATGTTTAAATAGACTTCTAGGATGCGTTGTTTACCCCAACACAGTTCGAGCAAACCGGTAAACCAAACTTCTAAGCCTTTGCGAAGTAGGTTTTTAGCTGGCGTTAAAAAGACATTTTTGGCGACTTGTTGACTAATCGTACTCGCACCGCGTAAGCGTCCGCCATGGTTATAAGCATTAAGTGACGCTTTGATTGAATTGACATCAAAACCATAATGCTCAAAAAACAATTGGTCTTCGCTGGCAATCACGGCAAGACCCGCGTAAGGCGACATGTTGTCTAAGCTTACCCATTGATACGCATGAGGTTGGTAAGTCATATGTTGATACGCATCTTCCCAGTGTCTATACAACATAAACATAGAACTGGGTAACGGTAACCAGCGTAATACCAGACAAAGCGCGAGTGAGATTAGTAAGAATCCGAGTAGGCCGTTGCGTATCAGCGTACTAAACTTGGGTATATGCAGCAAAATTTCATCTCTTTAGCTTTAGCAGGCTTGACCGACATTGGCCTTAAGTATTATGAAGTTTTCCTCAAGAAGCAATTTCATCTATAAATCATAGTCTTGTTCAAACATTTGTTGCCAAGATAACTCCGTCACGGTCGCTTTTGCCCATTTCCGCCTGTGCATCACGGTTTGCGATAGTAAAGGCTTTATCCCACAGCTATTCATTGCAACAAAATTACACGATGTTGAAAAGGCAAATTTAATAACGCCAGTACGTGAACAGGTTTAATCAATAACAACGTTATACTTTACTGCTCGGCTGCTTCAATCACATTAATTTGCCGGATTAAGTTTAATTTATGCTCTGAAATATTCATTTTAACCTCATGTTAAATGCTCATAAGTTGGATTAGCGAAGCGTAACCCAACAAATGGGGTGAAAATGTTGGGTTACGGCTGCCGCCTAACCCAACCTACGCACTATTTTCATTTTGGGTTAATCAAATAAAAAATCATCCAGTGATTGCGCAATATCGGGAAATTCGCGCAGAATTTTTTTATCTTCGGTCACCAGTTTCACAGACAGCTGTTTTGCCAAAGCCACAAATTCACAATCATAAGCCGAACAAGTGCTGCTATTCGTTAAGCTTAAAACCTGCATGGACGGTATGGAAAACTCGTGATCTAGCATTAACGCTTCCGCTTCTTCCTGTATGGCCAAGGCTTGCGACAAATTCAGAATTTGCTGGCGGATATACAAGGCCAGTACGTTACGAAATTCACTACGCCAAAGACCGGGTGCGGCCCATTCTGGCTCTTGCAGATACAGCTGGCAGGCCTTTTCGGAATAGGCGGTCGGCAAAAATAGATAGCTGATAATGTTGGTGTCCGCAACAATCATGGTCGTTCGCTACTAATAGCTAATTCAATATCTTCCGCTGTGATGTTGTTGGTTTTAATACTAGCACGCAGTTGTTCAATGCGGCTTAAGCGCTCAGCCGGGGTTATTGGGCTGACCGCTAAGGTTTTTTCGAGACAGACGATGACTTCGCTATTGATGCTGCGCCTATGCAATTCGGCTGCATTTTTGAGTTGTTGATAAAGCAATTCGGGTATGTTTTTGATGGTTAGTGCCGGCATGGAAATTGGCTCCGTGTTAAACAAGATTGCATTATGGTTGCAAGTTGCCATCATGACAATGATTTTTATAAGCGCCAGGACAGTAAACAAATCATCAATCGCAGTGCTTTGATTAAGCTTGCTTTCAAACTGCTCAATCAACGTTCCAGTCGGACTAACTTACCACTGTCGAGTGGTCTTACCAAAATGGCGGATTGCCTATCGGCGAATCTGCGTTACCGCTTTACTATATTCATGTAAAGTTTCAGCAACATTTTTCTTACAAGTTTTACATACACCATCTAATTCTGGTTGTGTTTGCCAGCCACCGCCTAAGGCTTTATATAAGGCAATGAGTTGATTGGCCTGGTCAGTTTGACTGTTTATTTGTGCGAGTTGGGTTTGATACAGTTGTTGTTGGCTTTGTAATACATCGATAAAATCGGTTAAACCTTTTTGATAACGCTCTGTAGCAACGGTCAGTGCTGTTTGATGAGCGTTTTCAGCACTTAATAAGGCTTGAGCGCGTAGTTGCTGTTGTCGATAAGCAGTTAAAGCATCTTCAACGTCTTTGAACGCGGTTAATACGGTGGTTTGATACGCGTGTAATTGCGTTTGGTATTGCGCCTGTTTGCTGTCGATATTGGCGGATAGTTTGCCCCAATTAAATAACGGCGTTGACAATGCAGCGGCGGTTGACCAGGATTTGCCTAGCGGCGTGAAATCGGTGATGCGGGTGTTTTGTAAGCCTATAAAGGCACTTAAATTTATTTTAGGATAAAGCTCAGCCGTTGCAATGCCTATCGCGGCATTGGCGGCAGCGAGTTGGCGCTCAGCTTTGCGTATATCGGGGCGACGTTGTAATAGTTCTGACGGTAGCGCCGGTATCATCAGCGTACTGATATTAGGCATGGCTGCGACGGAACTCAGTTTTTTGGTCAATGCGTTGGGTTCTTGGCCGAGTAATACGCTTAACGCATGGACAGCCAGTTGTGCATCGCGTTGGTAAATCGGTAATTGGGCTTCAGTATCGGCGATTTGCGCTTCGGCTTGTAGACGATTTAAGCTATTTTCTAAACCTGATTGTTCGCGCAACTTGGTTAAGGCAGCTGTTTCTCGTTGTATTGTTAAATTAGCCTCAGTTATCTTTTGTAACTGTTGATTGCTACGCAACGCAATATAATTTTTAGCCACTTCGGCTAATAAGCTGACATAAATGACGCGACTGTTTTCAATTTCGCTGTCTAATAATGCTTCGGCGTTTTCAGCGGTTCGTCGAATGCCGCCAAATAGGTCTATCTCCCATTGCGCATCAAAGCCATTTTGGAAAATATTAATCAGTTGATTACCCACACCAAAGCCACCACCAACGCTGTTATTTGAACCACCGCCGCCAGAAATGCTGTTTAATCGTTTGCTAATGCTGTTGTTAACACTCAGGCTAGGCAGTGCAGAAGCAAATACTGAGGCTTTTTGCGCGCGTGCATCTTGAATTCGGCTGAGCGCTTGTTTTAGCTCTAAGTTAGCGTTACTGGCTGCGCTTATGAGTTCATTCAGCATAGGGTCATGAAAGCTTTGCCACCACGCATCTTGATAAGCGCTCATAGGCGTAACAGGCAGATTTTGCCAGCGTTTAGGCGTGGTTAACTCGGGTTTTTGGTAATCCGGGCCAACGGTACAAGCAGATAAAAGTAATACGCTAAGTGCGTAACAGAGCTTATTCATGGGTTTCTATAAAAACATCCATTTGTTGGCCGACAAACACCGGTAATTGTTTACGATCAAAGCTATATAAGGCTTGTAGCACACGGGTATCAACGCGTTCCGTACTATCGCCGGTTAACGATTTTTTGGGAATGATATAAGGCTCTACATAAGCGAGTTTTAATTCAGTATGTAACTGCTTATTGCCGCGCACATAAGCTATTGCCGAGCCGGTTTTGTCAAAACGCCAGACATCATTTTCGTCTATATCTACACGTACATGCAGCTGGTCTAAATTACCTAAGACGATTAACGGTGTTACCAAAGCGCCGGCTTGCGCGAATTCTCCTGGGCGGATATTGACTTGTAAGATTTCACCCGGCATGGGTGCGGTTACCACTAAACGTTTTAATGTCGTTTCGGTATTGGCTATCTCGGCTTGCGCTTGCTTAATCGCAGCTTCCGCACCGGTTTGTTTTGCTTTGGCGATGGCTAATGCGTTACGGCGTTTTAACACTTCTTCATGGCTAATCGCGCGCGCATCGCTGATATTGGCAGCCAGTTCGTATAAGCTTTGCGCGTCGGTTAAAGACGCAGTGCTAATCGCTAACTCCGCCTGCGCTTTCGCCAAGTTAGCTTTTTTGACGGCAAGTTCAGCAAGGACATCGCTATCATCTAAGTAAAATAACGCTGTGCCTATATCCACAGTATCACCCACTTGCACCGCGACCTGCTTGACTAGGCGTGACAATGGCGTACCTATCGCAATATTACGGCTTTTGGCTTCGATTAAGCCTGAGCCTGCAATAAAGGTTTTATAGGGTGCTGAAGCAGGTTCTGCCACCGGCTGTGCAATAGGCACAGGCTGGCTACCGCTAAAAACCGTATAAGTTGCAAATAAAAAACCCACTGCGGATAGAATTGGCAGTATATAAGTGATTTTCATCGTTCATCCGGGTGTTTTAACACGGTTGCTTCAATGTCGGTAATTCGACCGTCGTCCATGTGCGCGATACGGTCGGCAAAACTGAAGATACGTGCATCATGCGTAACGATAATTAACGCGCGGTTATTTTGTAAGGCGACTTGCTTGAGTAGCTGCATAATAAGCTGACCGTTTTGATGGTCTAGCGCACTGGTCGGTTCATCGCAAACAATAAGTCGTGGTTCGTGGACTAAGGCTCTGGCAATGGCAACACGTTGTTGTTGACCGCCGGATAATTGCGCGGGTAACGAGCGGTAACGTTCTGCTAAACCTACTTGCGCTAAAAGCTCGACCGCTTTACGCTCGGCTTGGCTGCGTTTCATACCGTTGATAATCAGCGGTACGGCAACATTTTCGGCAGCGTTTAATGCCGGTAATAAATTATAGGCTTGAAACACAAAGCCTATGTTTTGCGCACGGAATTTTAATCGGTCGCGACTTGCCAGCTTATTAACATCTTGACCGTATATCAAGCAATGGCCTTTATCTTGATCCAGAATACCGGCAACGATAGAGATTAAGGTGGTTTTGCCACAGCCAGATGGGCCGACTAACATCATCAACTCAGCTTCGTGAATTGCTAAATCAACGCCGTTTAACGCCATGACTTTTTGACCATCACTGTCGCTGTCTCTTATACACATCTGACGCTGCCG
>CAWUNX010000196.1:0-7255 GCA_963923905.1 uncultured Methylocucumis sp. | reverse complement strand
CTCGGAGATGTGTATAAGAGACAGACCTTTTACTATAACGGGTTCAGGAAGCCGTTGGCTTTCAGGAACTTTTATTAACAGGTTTTAAAATGGCTCTTTATGTTTATAAATTCGGCGGCACATCAGTGGGTACGGTTGAGCGTATCAAAGCTGTCGCGGAGAAAGTGAAAAAAGCCCATGATGCGGGTGATCAAATTATCGTCGTTGTTTCGGCGATGAGCGGTGAAACCAATCGATTAATCGATTTGGCTAAACAGATGCAGGCACAGCCTAATGCTCGTGAGTTAGATGTATTAGTATCAACTGGCGAGCAAGTGACAGTGGCATTATTAAGCATGGCGTTAGATGCATTAGGGTGTGAGGCGTGTTCTTATACTGGCGGTCAAGTAAAAATTTTGACCGATAGCAGTCATACTAAGGCGCGGATTCGAAAAATTGATGATTCTCGAATCCGTGCCCATTTAACTCAAGGCAAAGTTGTTGTTGTAGCTGGTTTCCAAGGTGTAGATGAGTTTGACAATATCACTACATTAGGTCGGGGTGGTTCAGATACCACAGCAGTGGCGTTAGCGGCAGCGTTAAAAGCTGATGAGTGTTTAATTTTTACCGATGTCGATGGTGTTTATACCACTGACCCACGCGTTGAGCCTAAGGCTAGGCGCTTAGACCGCATTACGTTTGAAGAAATGTTGGAAATGGCGAGTTTAGGCTCAAAGGTTTTACAAATCCGCTCGGTAGAGTTTGCCGGTAAATACAATGTTGCGTTACGCGTCTTATCGTCTTTTACAGAAGGTCAAGGGACGTTGATTACTTATGAGGAATCCCCTATGGAAGCTGCTTTAATTTCAGGTATCGCATTTAATCGCGATGAAGCCAAATTAACCATCACTGGCGTACCGGATTTGCCAGGTGTTGCGTTTAAGATTTTAGGGCCTATTGCCGATGCGAATATCGAAGTCGATATGATTATTCAAAATATCGCTGACGATGCGACGACGGATTTTACTTTCACGGTGCATAGAAATGATTATTTACGCGCCAAAGCGATTTTAGAGCAAATTTGTACTGACTTAGGCGCGAAGAAAGTCACTGGTGATGACAGTATTGTTAAAGTGTCAATCGTTGGTGTCGGTATGCGTTCTCATGCCGGTATTGCTAGCACGATGTTTAAAACGCTTGCGACCGAAGGCATTAACATCCGCATGATTTCAACCTCAGAAATTAAAATCTCGGTTGTCGTTGATGAAAAATATTTGGAATTAGCGGTGAGAGCGCTACATGCAGCGTTTAATTTAGATAAACCGGCGTTAGCCGCGTAATAAGCGGAGTTCCTCGTGGATTGGCAAGCTATCGCGGCGTTTATCAGCGAGGCCGTCGCTGAACCTGTCATCATCACAGCGGCAAAGGCTGTGGGGGGCGGGGATATTAATGCGGCGTATAATCTTGATACTAACCATGGCAGCTATTTTGTTAAGCTTAATCAAGCCCAGTTAAGCGCCATGTTTGCTGCTGAATCTGCGGGGCTAAAAGAGCTGGCCGCTAGCGCAACGGTAACCGTACCTAAACCTGTTACCTATGGCGTTAGCGGCCAGCATGCTTTTTTGGTGTTAGACTATATATCTCTCACTCGACTAACTAACCCAAGTGCCCGTATATTAGGGCGGCAACTAGCTTTACTGCATGATATACCACAACCGTATTTTGGTTGGCATCAAGGCAATACCATAGGCAGTACGCCGCAAGTCAATGACAAGAACTCGAATTGGGTGGATTTTTGGCAACAGTATCGACTTGGCTTTCAATTACACCTAGCGGCTAACAATGGCTATAGCGGCAAATTACAATCTTTAGGGCAAAAGCTTTTAGTGCAGTTACCTGCTTTTTTTGTCTCTTATCGAGTCAAACCGTCGTTATTGCATGGCGATTTATGGGCAGGTAATGCCGCTGCCGATGCCGCAGGTAACCCTGTGCTTTACGACCCAGCGTGTTATTATGGCGACCGCGAGGCTGATTTAGCGATGACAGAGTTGTTTGGTGGTTTTAACGCGGATTTTTATAGCGCTTACCACGAAACTTATCCGCTGGATGAAGGCTATAAAACGCGTAAGACGTTATATAACCTTTACCATATCCTGAACCATTTAAACTTATTTGGCCGTAGCTATCAGCACCAAGCTGAGCAGATGATGGCTAGTTTATTAGCTGAGTTATAACTTAGCTGTTAGCCTCATAGCCTTTAGGATTGTTGCGCTGCCACAGCCAGGTATCCGCAATCATATCCTCTAAGGTTTTCTCCGCGCGCCAGTTTAGCTCTTTTAATGCGAGGTTTGGATTGGCGAAATATTCGGCTAAATCGCCGGCACGACGTGGCGCGATTTTATAGTTAACGGTTTGGCCAGTAACACGCTCGAAGGTATGAACCATTTCCAGAACACTATAGCCCCGGCCTGCGCCTAGATTATAGGCTTTGCATGCGCCTTCTTGGAAGTTGTCGCCCGTTAGCGCGGCTAAGGCTTTGACATGACCTTTGACTAAATCAACGACATGGATGTAATCTCGAATGCCCGTGCCATCAGGGGTAGGGTAGTCATCGCCAAACACCGATAATTGTGCGAGTTTTCCTATCGCAACTTGCGCGATATAAGGCATTAAATTATTGGGTATGCCTTCAGGGTCTTCACCGATGAGGCCGCTTTCATGCGCGCCTATCGGATTAAAATAGCGTAACAAGGCTATTTTCCACGGATTCTCAACGCGATTTAATGTATCGGCAGTCGATAAGTCTCTTAAAATATCCTCGACCATGAGCTTAGTGCGGCCATAAGGGTTAATAGCAGCGAGAGGGAAGTCTTCGACGTATTGCACGCTAGTTGAATTGCCGTATACCGTCGCCGATGAGCTAAAGACTAACTGTTTAACATTGGCTTCTGCCATAGCTTCAGTTAACACTAGCGTGCCGTAAACATTGTTGTGGTAATAAAGACCCGGTTTAGCGCACGATTCGCCAACTGCTTTTAAGCCTGCAAAGTGTATGACGGCATTAATTGTTTCTTGCTTAAAAATGTGGGTTAACGCGGCTTTGTCGCGAATATCGTGTTGATAAAACGTGAGCTTTTTGCCAGTAATGCGTTGCACTCGATTTAAGGCTTCGGTTTTGCTATTGCTTAAGTTATCGACAACGACCACATTAAAGTCGGCGTTTAATAATTCGACACAAGCGTGGCTGCCAATATAGCCGGCACCACCTGTGACTAATATAGTGTTGTGAGTCATTTGGCTAGTTTTAGTTTGATTAAATGAACCCGTCGATTATCGGCTTTAATGATTTCAAAGCGCAAATGCTCGACGACTAAGCTTTCACCTTTTTTAGGCATGTGTTCCAGCTGACTCATGACGAAGCCACCAATGGTGTCGTATTCATCGGTGGTTAACTGAGTAGAAAAATATTCATCGAACTCTTCTATAGGCGTCAGGGCTTTAATAATAAATTCATGGTCATTGCGCTTAACGATATAGCCTTCATCTTCATGCTCGTCATGTTCGTCTTCGATTTCTCCGACGATTTGTTCTAACAAGTCTTCAATGGTCACTAGACCAGATGTTTGACCGTATTCGTCCACGACAATCGCCATGTGATTGCCAGTTGTTCTCAGCTCTTTTAATAAAATGTTTAAGCGCTTGCTTTCCGGCACAATGCATGCTGGACGCATGATTTGCCCAACAAGTGTCGAGGTTTTATTTTGTAACACATGGGTCAATAAGTCTTTTGATAATAAAACACCGACGACATTACTGCGGTCGCCTTCTATGACCGGGTAACGCGAATGACAAGCATCGACGACAATTTCAGAAATCTCTTCTAATTTGGCTTCGCGGGGTACAACTACCATTTGCGCGCGCGGAATCATAATATCCCTGACTCTAAGGTGAGAGACTTCTAACACGCCTTCTATCATGGTGAGCGCATCGCTGTCTAGCAAATGCTTGTCTTTAGCCTCTCTTAAGGTTTCCAACAAATCTTCCAAATCGTGTGGCTCTCCCCCTGACAGTAAGTGGCTGATTTTTCCTATCCAGCTTTTCTGTGGGGAGTGTCTACTAGGAGGTTGGTCGTCACTCATGGTGTTATATGCCTGTATAAGGGTTGTTTATGTTGAGGTGTTGTAACAAAGCTATTTCCTTTTGTTCCATTATTTCTGCTTCATCATCGTCAATATGGTCGTAGCCTAATAAATGTAATACGCCGTGGATAACAATATGTGCCCAGTGATGGTGTAGTAGTTTTTGTTGGTTTAGCGCTTCTTTGGCAACAACAGGGGCACAAATGACTAAGTCGCCTAATAAGTCGCTGGCAAAATCGGGTAAATCAGGTGCTTCAAACGGAAAGCTTAAAATATTGGTCGGCCCTGTTTTATTCCGGTAGTGTTGATTTAATGATGCGCTTTCGCTTTCATCAACAATACGAATGACGAGTTCGGTATCATGAGTGCATTCGCTTAGCGCTACATCTATCCAGGTTTGTAATTGTTGCTCAGTGGGTAAGTTGTCGGCGTCAAAGGCCAGTTGTACATCTAGGTAATTCATGTGCTGGCTTGCTTTTTCTCGTAGGCGTCATAAGCCTCGACAATACGCTGTACTAAGGGATGTCGCACTACATCGCGCGTACCAAAATAGGTAAAGCTAATACCTTCTACGTTTTTTAATACGTCGAGTACATGTTTTAAGCCGGACATTTTTTCCGAAGGCAAATCGATTTGTGTGACATCGCCGGTAACAACGGCGGTAGAGCCAAAGCCTACCCGGGTTAAAAACATTTTGATTTGTTCTATCGTGGTGTTTTGCGCTTCGTCTAAGATGATAAACGCATCATTTAACGTTCTACCGCGCATATAAGCTAGTGGTGCAACTTCGATAATGCCTTTATCCAGCATTTTTTCCACTCTATCAATACCTAACATATCATAAAGAGCGTCATAGAGTGGCCGTAAATACGGGTCAACTTTTTGCGCTAAATCACCTGGTAGAAACCCAAGTTTTTCTCCTGCTTCAACCGCAGGTCTGACTAAGATGAGTTTTCGCACTTTTTCGGTTTGTAAGGCTTCAATCGCGCAAGCAACAGCTAAAAATGTTTTACCGGTACCGGCAGGGCCTACACCAAAGTTAATATCATGGCTAACGATTTTTCTTAAATAATCTTGCTGGGCTTTGCCACGACCTTTGATTAAACCGCATTTGGTTTTGATATAAACCAAAGGTTGTGGTGAATCCGAGCTTTGTTGGCTTTGAGCTAATTCATCGAGTGACGCTTCTTGCATCGCTAAATGAATGGTCTCAGCGGTTAAATGCTCTTGTTCAGTGCATTCAAACAGTCTTTGCATGAGCGCGCAGGTTGTTTTGACTGAATCTTCTAAGCCAGTGATTTTAAATTGATTGCCTCGATTAGCGATTTCTACTTGCATGCGACTTTCTATTTGTCGCAGGTGCGCATCAAATTGACCGCAAAAATTCGATAAACGGTTGTTATCAGCGGGTGTTAAACAAATTTCTTGTGAAATCATGCGCACTGTGCTTGAGGAGTCATAATTTTATCCAAACTCGATTCGACGAGCCGACCGCGTAGCGAATTGGGCAAGGCTTCGGTAATTAACACATCGACAAATTGTCCAGCAAGGCGTGGATGAGCGATGAAATTAACGACCCGATTGTTTTCGGTGCGACCTTGCATTTGCAGCGGATTCTTTTTCGATTGGCCTTCGACTAAAACGGTTTGTACGGTATTTACCATGCTTGCTGAAATGTTCGCAGCTAAAGTCTCGATACGGTGTTGCAATTGTTCTAAACGCTGTTTTTTGACGCTCATAGGCACATCGTCGGGTAGCTCAGCCGCTGGCGTACCTGGGCGTGGGCTATAAATAAAGCTAAACGAATGGTCAAAACCAATTTCATCAATGAGGGCTAGCGTATCGGCAAATTCAGCATCGGTTTCGCCGGGAAAACCGACGATAAAATCTGAGGATAAGCTAATAGTAGGTCGCACGGCTTTAAGTTTTGCAATGGTAGCAAGATAGTCACCACGTTTATGGCCGCGTTTCATGCGTTGCAGAATCGTATTGCTGCCGCTTTGTACTGGTAAATGCAAGTGATTGACTAATTGAGGGATTTCAGCAAACGCATCGATTAAATTATCGGTGAATTCAATTGGATGTGAGGTGGTAAAACGAATCCGGTCTATGCCTTTTATCGCGGCAACATAATGTAATAACAACGCAAAATCAGCGATGTCGCCATCTTCCATTAAGCCACGGTAGGCGTTGACATTTTGACCTAACAGATTGACTTCTTTAACGCCTTGTTCGGCCAGGGCGCTAATTTCAGCGAGTACATCGTCTAATGGGCGGCTAATTTCTTCGCCGCGAGTGTAAGGCACGACGCAAAAACTGCAATACTTGCTACAACCTTCCATTACCGAGACAAAGGCTTTAGGTCCCTCGGCGCGTGGTTCGGGTAACGCATCGAATTTTTCAATTTCAGGAAATGAAATGTCGATAACCGGTTTCTTTTTAGCACGGGCTTGATCGAGTAACTGAGGTAGTCTGTGCAAGGTTTGTGGGCCAAACACAATATCAACAAATGGGGCGCGTTTTTGTAAATCTGCACCTTCTTGGCTAGCTACACAGCCGCCGACGCCGATGATGACATCAGGACGCAAGTCTTTAATCAAACGCCATTGACCTAAGGCCGAAAAGACTTTTTCTTGGGCTTTTTCTCGAATAGAGCAGGTGTTTAATAACAGAACATCGGCTTGTTTGGGGTCGTCGATTAATTCAAATCCATGAGAGGCATGTAATACATCGCGCATTTTGCCCGAATCGTACTCATTCATCTGGCAACCGTTGGTTTGAATATACAGTTTTTGAGTCATTTTTTAGTTTGTATTCCTCGAAGGCACAGGGATAAGACAGAAACTATGCACGACAGATTACCCGTCTTAAGCTGGTAACCCCCGTCATAAAGTGTTAGCGGATATTATAACCTGAACCACGCCTGAACCAACAAGGGCGGGATGGAATTCTAGCGTTGAATTGCTAACTTTTTGATAGATAAGATAACGTGAAGAAACGAGGAATAGGTAGTGCTTGCCGTAAGCTTAGAAGCTTACGGCGTCGATAGGCGGTTTTTTTAAGGCTGTTAAAAACAATTGCCACAGGCGTTGGTGCATAAATCATCAAATAGTCTAAACTAACTCTAAAGTTCAACT
>CAWUNX010000195.1:0-7271 GCA_963923905.1 uncultured Methylocucumis sp. | reverse complement strand
GGAGTGCAAACAGAGTTCTATCTTAAATTAAAGCATTTTTTGTCTGGACAATGGGGTCCACTTTAGGCATTACGTTGGGCGATAACAGCAATTAATATATCGGTTAGAGGTAAAGTTAGACCTTTAGAGCGAAGTTGTTGAGCAAGTTGACCAACATTAAACCAATCAATATCTTCTGTAGGAAGATAATGAATTGAACGCAATAATACTCGCAAACGCTGACTTTCTTTTTCTTGTTTAATGCCTTGCAACAATTCGGCAATGATAACGCCGGTAATTGCTGCTTGATTAGTTTCTAACAGTTCAACAACTTGATTACCTAATGAGCCTGTTGGCGATTTAAAAAAATCAATCCAAGCACAAGTATCAATTAACGTATTCATTATGAGCATTCCAGCTCACGTAATTGTTGCCAATTATCTTCAATATCAATTTGCCCACGACAATTAAGTAATTCCTGACGTTGTTTATAACGTATATATTCTTCAAGTGCTTTAACAATACTTTCTTTAGGCGTTTTTGCTTGTGTATAAGTTTGAAGTTGTTCAAGTACTGAAATATCAATAGAAATAGTTGCTTTCATAAGACGATTTAATTGTGAACTATAATTTACAGGTCATTTTTTAATATGACCTGTTCATAAGATATGGCTTGTTGGCCACTTTCAATAAATTCTTGATAGGCATTTTTAGGTATTATTGCGTCTTTAATGTCTTCTAAATATTCAGTTATTAGGTGTTGTATAAGTTCAGTAGGTTGATAACCTGCATGCTGTGCACATTGGTTAATTTGCGCCTCTAATTCTGGTGAGATTGTTATCATGATTTACCTCGTGTATTCGTAACGTTAGAGCTAGATTATAGCCAGTCTATTTCGTAACGTTAAGGTTTAATTATGGGTTTACAAGATCGTGATTACGTCAAACAAAAACATCAACAGCAACAACAAAATCATCAAAGATTCACTCCGAATAACCAGAGAAAAGTATTTGATATTAATGAAGGCCGAGAAAAATTCGCGTTAATTATGTTTTGGCTATCAGTGATTTGCGGTGTAATCGCTTACTTAAGCAATAAAAGCCAGGCTTTAGAAACGATTGGGTATGGAATAAAAGAGTTATTTTGAAAACGTGGGCGGTGTGTCTTTATCAGCGAGTGCTACATCATCCGAAGAGCCAGCAGAAAAAGTCAAATGCTCCGTTTATGGGGCGAGTAACATAACAGCTAGGTAGATAGCTATATGTAGCTCGCATGTCAACAAGTGTGTCGCACATTGCTTCGAAGCCATCACGGAATCTCTGATTGGTGTCATAACCGTCATAACTGTAGCGTTATCGGGGGGTAATAAGTGTTCAAGGTACAAATCAAGGTTTGTAGCTACTACCCTACCCTGCATCATATATTTTCTAATCATGTGTACAGCAGCAAGACTTTTACCTTATTCAAAATCCCATCGCAATCGCACCTACACTGCCCCAAATTAACAATGACTTATCATGTCCCACTCTGTCATTGTCTGTTAGGGTAATCAACGTTATAGTGCTCGCTCTAATCTTAGCATTAACATAACAACAATTATAGGCAGCCTCTATGAAGAAATTAACGTTATTATTCATCAGCTTAGTTTGTATCAACGTACCACTCTATGCCGGTCAAATGCATCAAGGTCATGGCGGTAATGCGCGCGGCAATGGCGCTGGTGGCGCGGGCGATTGCATTAAAGCACATATCAATGACTTTACCCCGGCCCATTTAGCAACCGTAAAACCAGGGTCTGAGTTTTCGTTTACGGTTGTTAATATTGCGTCAACTGAGCAAGTCGTTGTCACGGTAAAAAGACAGCCCGTAGAAGTGGTTGGAGAATTTATAGACCCTTTTTTCTTGTTTAAAGGCAAGTTACCCGATAACTTAGCTAACACTTATGCGCGCATCGATGTGGTCGTTAATGCAAAAGCCACGGAATGCGAAAACGAAGATGGTTGGTTGTTAAAAATAGCCGATTAATAAGCAATTGTTTATAATTCTGCGCTCTATCAAGCAGGCTGAAGCTATCCAGAATCGGCCTGCACTTAACTGCGAGACTCACCTATGTCCGAAAATGCCAAGACCATGACGTGCGCGGCATATTGTCTAGCACAGAGCTTTGATATTAGCGCCCTCGCCAAGCTACTGTCTGATTCAACACTGATAAGAATCATCAAAGGCGCGTTACTGATTGAAGATGATAATTCCTGGGTCGTAGTTTTCTCCTATGGCGCTATCGTGCAGTGGAATGTTTCCCAAGAACAACATAACCGGCTACGCCAATTATTATTGCAACACGCAGACAATCCACTCGCTACCGTAGAAGAAGATAACTTTACCTTTGCCCTCGCCTGTTCGACCACGCGCATTATCGAAGACCACATCGAGATAGAATCCTCTGACCCAATTCTATTATTTTCGCTATCACAAGCGATGGCACAATCGATTAAGCTAGCCTCATTTGAAACTCATGCGATTACGACGATTAATAACACGCGCTATTTACCTAAATCACTGGCTGAAAGCGGCGATATTAAGCTCAGCCGCCGTAATATTGCTAAAATTCGAGGGCAATTATTTTTAACTAAAAGTGATATTATTTTAAATTTTGATTTATTAGATACGCCGGATTTTTTCTGGGAATATCCCGAATATGAAGCGTATTACAGCGTTGCGGCAAAGTATTTAGAAATCGTACCGCGCACTGAAGTATTGGCTAAAAAACTAGAAACCATACACGAACTGTTTGAAATGTTAGCCGATGAACAAAAGCACCGGCATTCCTCGATACTCGAATTAATCATCATCGGTTTAATCGCGTTCGAAATCGCCATGACGATTATCGGAAAAGTCGTTTAAATCTCACCCAACTCATACATGCTAAGTTACAAACACGAATTCCACGCCGGCAATTTCGCCGATGTGTTAAAGCACACAGTGTTAATTCAAATACTAAACTATTTACGACAAAAAGATAAAGGCTTTTGCTATATCGACACTCATGCTGGCTCTGGCGACTATTCATTGACTAGCGAGCAAGCACAAAAAAATCGTGAGTTTGACGAAGGTATAGGCCAGTTATGGCAACGCCAAGACCTACCTGATGCTGTATCAGACTATTTAACAATGATTAAGCGGTTTAATCCTCCTACGCACTTAAAACGCTATCCTGGTTCACCCTTAATCGCTCAGCAATTGTTAAGACCGCAAGACCGTTTAATCGCCTGTGAATTACATAACACCGAAATTAAATTACTCGCGCGCGCATTGCCTAAACACAAACACATTAAAATTTATCATGATGATGGTTTTAAACAAACGCTAGCGCTACTACCCCCGATAGAACGACGTGGCCTCGTTTTAATAGACCCCTCTTACGAATTAAAATCAGACTACCGACAAGTCACTGATGCACTTATCGAATACTATAAACGTTTTGCCACTGGCGTTTACGCGCTTTGGTATCCAGTCATTAAGCGTAGTCGTATTCGCACGCTAGAAAAAACTCTACAAAACAGCGGTATGAATGATTTATTGCTAGTTGAACTGTGCATAAGACCAGATAGCGAAAATGATGGCATGACCGGTTGTGGCATGATTATCATCAACCCACCATGGACTTTAGCGCCTACGATGAAAACCGTATTGCCGTATCTAGCTAACATGTTAAGTCAAAATAATTCTGGCAGCTATCAAATTAAAATTTTAGCCAAACACTAACACGCGAATCTTTATGTCATTATTAACTCGGCTTATTCTCTTTATTATCGTGAGTTATTGTAGCGTTCTATCGGCAACCCCGTGGTCGCAACAAACCAAACCTGCCTTGTTAGAAGGCAAAACCCAAAGCATAGGCAGTTATACGAATGGCTGTTTAGCTGGCGCTGATACCTTACCGATTAATGGTCAAGGTTACCAAGTGATGCGATTGTCCCGACAACGCTTTTATGGCCATCCTGATTTAATCCAATTCATTGAAAAACTTGGGCTTAGCACACAACAACAAGGTTTAGGCACCTTATTAATTGGTGATTTAGGTCAAGTGCGCGGTGGCCCTACGGTAAGCGGCCACCGTAGCCATCAAACCGGACTCGATGTCGATATATGGTTTATGCTGTCAAAGCACCCGTCTTCGGCATTATTAACCGAACAAGAGCGGGAAAACTGGAGCGCTGCATCCATGCTTAAAGGCAATAGCGATGATATTAATCTACGCGAATGGACAAAAGCACAAGTTAACATTCTCGAAGCAGCCGCTCGTATGCCCGAAGTCGATAGAATCTTTGTCAATCCTAGCATTAAACGCGAGCTCTGTTTAAGCCAAGTCCAACATGATTGGTTACGCAAAATCAGACCGTGGTGGAAACACGAAGATCACTTCCATGTGCGTTTAAAATGCCCGTCCGGCAACCGCCATTGCCAAAGCCAAGAACCGTTACCCGCCGGTGACGGCTGTGATGCAGGCTTAGCCTGGTGGTTTTCTGCAGAAGCAAAAAAACCTAGCAAAACACCACTGCCTAGCAAACCACCGGAACTCCCTGCCCTGTGTCAGTTGCTATTAAAACAATAACTTAAAGCAATACCGTCATTCCGGCATGGATTGCCGGAATCCAAGCGCCATGGATAGCATGTATTAGAGCAACCCAGCAAGCCGAGATGACGTTGTTCTCACCTTAGTTGCCCCGTCTTAAGTGGGTAGCCTGAATTTAACTGTAATTAATTGCTGAAATTCTATAAAATCTGCGTTTATTTCATCTTCGCCTTCGCTCCATGGATTTAAAATTTTTAGATTTCGAACAACCCATCGCTGAATTAGAAGCGAAAATCAAAGAACTGCGTAATGTTGACTTCGATAACAACATCAACATTACCGACATCATTAAACAATTAGAGGAAAAAAGCCGGGCGTTAACCGAAACTATTTTTAGCGGCTTAACCGATTGGCAAATTTCCCAGTTATCACGCCACCCTGGACGCCCTTATACCCTTGATTATATTGATTTAATTTTTACCGAATTTCAAGAATTACACGGGGATCGTGCGTTTGCTGATGACCCGGCTATTGTCTGTGGTTTAGCCCGATTAGACGGACAACCGGTGATGATCATAGGCCATCAGAAAGGCCGCGACACCAAAGAAAAAATTCACCGTAACTTCGGAATGCCTAGACCTGAAGGGTATCGTAAAGCCTTACGCGTAATGAAAATGGCCGAACGCTTTCACTTGCCTATCATCTGCCTAATCGACACTCCGGGGGCTTATCCTGGTATCGGTGCCGAAGAACGCGGTCAAAGTGAGGCCATTGCCAGAAACCTATTTGAAATGACTAAACTCAGAACACCTATTATCTGTACCATCATAGGTGAAGGTGGCTCAGGTGGTGCATTAGCGATAGGTGTCGGCGACCGCTTAATCATGATGGAATACAGCACTTATTCCGTGATTTCACCTGAAGGCTGCGCGTCGATTTTATGGAAAAGCGCCGATAAATCGCAATTAGCCGCTGAAGCAATGGGCATCACGTCAGACCGAATCCGCGAACAAGGCTTTCTCGATGAAGTTGTCAGAGAACCTTTAGGCGGTGGTCACAGAGACTTTAAGACAACAGCCGCCAATTTAAAAGACGCCCTATTAAGACATTTAGCCGAACTAAAACACATGCCAGTCGAAGACATGCTCGATAAACGCTATCAACGCATAATGAGTTACGGTGTATTTTCTGAATAATTCGCTATAAAAAAACCGGCTTTAGGCCGGTTTTTTTTTGAGTCAAGATTGGGTTGAGCAAATTAGGGTGCATTCCACGCACCAAAGAGTGCGCCCGGTTCAACGTTTCGTCATTATGTGAAAAATGGCGTTTTATGGTGTAATTGGATGAGGGATTTCTTCCGAAAAGCACGTTCGGCGTAATACCCGTCGGTTATTGCGTCTTACGGCCTTGGATTTCAGTTGTGCCTTAGCTGATTCATTGTCGGCCTATCAGGCTAATTTTAGTCAAAAATATCGTCTAAAATGTTAGGATAGTCAGCTAACGCCGCTTGCCCAAATAGACCCCAGCAATTTAAAGATTACTATCATGAATCCCATAGCATTGACTCCTTGCGCATCTAAACTAGTTGCCGTTATCTCGCCCCTTGCACTGGCTGTTGCCGTGACCTCAATGCTAGGCCCATCCCATGCTTGGGGCAGCAACGCCACCTTGACGCATGACAGCTATGTGACCAAACCTTTTGTCGCGGGCGTAACCCCAAGGCATGGTGCAGAGGGAGATTTGCTGGTTAATAAGGCTAACACGGCATTTCTGTTGTTTAGCCTGGACAAAATGCTGCCGACTGGCGTACTCGCCACGGACATCGATAAAGCGACCTTAAAACTCTTTCTAGCCAAGGTCAACGCCACCGGACCCCAGCGGAACAGCAACTTTACGCTTAGGCAGGTCATGGAGGCTTGGGATGAGAAAACGCTCCCGAAACAGGGCATTGCGCCGGTTGTTGACCAGTCGGCAAGAAACTTCAGGATTAGCCGGAGCTATCAAGGCCATTGGTTGGAGCTGGACGTAACTGAACTGGTTACGACCTGGGTCGCTAACCCTGAGCTTAACTTCGGACTGGCTCTGAGCGTGGAAGGGCTAAGTCTGGTCGACATCGTCATCGACAGCAAAGAGAACGCCGCGACGGGACATGAAGCGATATTGACGGTGGTGTTACATAAAAGCACCGGGGCTACCGGCGTAACAGGCGTCCAAGGCAACACAGGTAGCATCGGCGCGACCGGACTTCAAGGCAGCACAGGCATTACCGGTGCAACCGGACTTCAAGGTAATACAGGCAGCACCGGTGCGACTGGACTTCAAGGCAACACGGGCATCACCGGTGCGACCGGATTACAAGGCACCACTGGCATCACCGGTGCGACCGGACTCCAAGGCAACACGGGCATCACCGGTGCGACTGGATTACAAGGCAACACAGGCAGCACCGGTGCGACCGGACTTCAAGGCAACACAGGTAGCACCGGCGCGACTGGATTACAAGGCAACACAGGCAACACAGGTAGCACCGGTGCGACCGGACTTCAAGGCAACACAGGCAGCACCGGTGCGACCGGACTTCAAGGCAACACGGGCAGCACCGGCGCGACCGGACTCCAAGGCAACACGGGCAGCACCGGTGCGACCGGACTTCAAGGCAACACAGGCAGCACCGGCGCAACCGGCGCAACCGGCGTGGCTGGCCCCTACGCCTACAC
>CAWUNX010000194.1:0-7272 GCA_963923905.1 uncultured Methylocucumis sp. | reverse complement strand
GTGTGGTTGAAATTATTAATGCCACTCAGTAATCATGCCGAACGGTATTGGTTCAGCGCTTATTAACACCAGCACATGTCATTGTTGCTACTTTGCGCCAAATGCAACAAGGTGATTTAACACCGAGATTGCCTAGATTTACCATACCCGAATGGCAGCAGACTGCTTGTGCTATTAATCAACTCGCGCAAAATCAACAACACTTATTGCAACAATACAACGCGTTAGGCTTAAAGTTGCTACAGGTACAAGAGCAAGAGCGTACCCGAATTGCACATGAATTACATGATGAATTTGGTCAATGCTTAGCAGGTATTAATGCGTTAGCGGCGTCAATACAAACTAGTTTGGTAACGCAGCCTGGGTTAGCCGATGAGGCTAAGCAAATCAGTACGATTAGCCAACATATCATGACGCATTTACGCACACTGTTGATACAGCTACGGCCTGCGGAACTTGAGCAATTGGGTTTGGCGGCTTGCCTTAAGCAATTGACACAACATTGGGCGCGTATCAGCCAGGGCAAAACCAATTATCATCTAACGCTTAACGGTACTATAGACGAGTTGCCTGAACCGCTACCAATAACAATTTTCCGTATTATTCAAGAGTGTTTAACCAATACGGCTAAACATGCCAATGCCACCGCTTCTAATACAGAACTCACTGTGGATAGTGACAGTGTGTTGATAACCATAAGCGATAATGGTAGCGCACAGTGCCTACCGTTACCTATTAATGGCTTAGGATTGAAAGGGGTGCAAGAAAAAGTCAAATTAATCGGTGGTGAAATAAATTTATCACTAGCTAAGCCCTCGGGATTAATTATTCGTATTCGTTTGCCACTAGACAATCCAAATGCCTGAAACCGCCTCAACTATACGTTTATTATTAGTAGACGACCATGCCATTGTGCGGGCAGGTTATAAAACATTACTGGCAAAGCAGACAGGTATGACCATTATTGCCGAAGCGGAAGATGCGGCAAGCGCTTATAAAAGCTATCAATACCATCAGCCTGATGTTGTGCTCATGGATATTAGTTTACCGGGTGCTAGCGGTTTAGAGGCATTAACGAGGATAAAAAGCTGGGATGCTAAAGCTAAAATCTTGGTGTTTACTATGCATCAAAATCCTGGGTTAGCATTGAAAGCTTGTCAGGCTGGAGCGTTAGGCTATATCACGAAAAGTAGCCCGCCCGAGTTATTATTGCGTGCTATTAGAGAGGTTTATGCCGGACGAGTAACGTTAAGCCCTGAAATTATGCAGGATATGGCGTTACACCAGGTCACAGGTGAGGCCGCTAAATTAGCGGCTTTATCGCTAAGAGAGTTCGTTTACTGGCTCAAGGCCGTCAACATCAACAAATTGCGGCATTACTTCATATCAGCCCTAAAACTGTATCGAATAGCCATTCGCTGATTAAGCAAAAATTATCGGTGAATAATGATGCAGAGCTAACCTTATTAGCGCTGAATAACGGCCTTATCTTCAATGAATGACTTATTGCTAAGTTATGCTTAGTTGTTTAGCGAGTGCCGAACACGACAATGGTTTTACCGTGGGCAGAAATTAATTTTTTATTTTCCAGTTCCTTAATCACTCTACCGGCCATTTCGCGCGAGCAACCGACTAAACGTCCGATTTCTTGCCGAGAAATCCGTAATTGCATACCATCGGGATGAGTAATTGCATCGGGTTCTTTGCACAAATCTAATAAAATCCTAGCAATGCGTCCTTCCACATCCATGAAAGCTAAATCGCTAAATTTACGGCTAGTAATTAATAAGCGTTCCGATAATTGGCAACCGACTAAGAATAATAAATCGGGCGCATACTCCAATAGCTCGCGTTTTAATGCTTGCCTAAAATCAACATAACTAATTTCTGCTAAATAACACTCCTTGCGTGTCCTAACAGTGACTTGGCGAATTTCATTGCTGACATTGAATATGCCCACTTCGCCGATAAAGTCATTTTTATTTAAATAAGCCAGCATCAGTTCTTGCTTACCTTCCGCATCTTCGGCACAAACGCTTACAGAACCTTCAATGATAAAATACAATTTATCGCCATTATCGCCAGGTTTAAAAATATTTGCTTTAGCGGGATAAACGCGTTTATCGCATAGCTGCAAAAATTTATCTAAGGCTTCTTTTCTATATAGTTCTTTAGGGAAATTAGGTGCCATTGAAGAGTCTCGTCCGTATTTAGCTAATCTGTGAATTTCAAAGAGTGCTTAACGTTATACAAAAATTAGTTTGAAAAACTATTGAAAAATAGTTTATGTGCTATTCTATGCGTCTTTTTGCGCTAGGGTAAAGTAAATGCAAGCAACAGTCAAATGGATAGATGGTGTCATGTTCGTCGGTGAGAGTGGAAGTGGCCATGCTGTTGTCATGGATGGGCCTGCAGACCACGGTGGACGCAATATGGGTATACGCCCCATGGAGATGATTTTATTAGGTGTCGGTGGATGTTCTTCATTTGATGTGGTTCATATTTTAAAAAAAGGTCGCCATGATATTACTGATTGCGTCGCACAGGTTACGGCTGAGCGTGTTGATGCCGTCCCTAGCGTGTTTAGTAAAATCCACTTACATTTCGTTGTATCAGGCCGAAATTTATCCGCCTCGGCGGTAGAGCGCGCAGTTAATTTATCGGCAGAAAAGTACTGTTCTGCTACGATAATGTTAAGTAAAACAGTTGACATCACCCATGACTTTGAAATTATAGAGGTTAAATGAATTGAACAAGTTGAAATTACACGGCTTTAATAATCTGACTAAATCGTTAAGCTTTAATATTTACGATATTTGCTATGCGCCAGCTGAACAACAACAAGCGTATATTGAATATATCGATGAAGCTTATAATGCTAAGCGCTTGACTCAGATTTTAAAAGATGTAGCCGACATCATCGGTGCGCAAATTCTTAATATTGCACATCAAGATTATGATCCGCAAGGCGCTAGCGTGACGATGTTGATTTCCGAAGGCGATATGCCGCCACAGACTGTCAACTCACAAACTCCAGGTCCTTTGCCCGATACGGTATTAGCCCATTTAGATAAAAGCCATATTACTGTACATACTTATCCTGAGAGTCATCCTGACAATGGCATTAGTACGTTTAGAGCCGATATTGATGTCTCAACCTGTGGTCGTATTTCACCATTAAAAGCCTTGAATTACTTAATTCATAGCTTTGAATCCGATGTGGTTATCATGGATTACCGTGTACGCGGTTTTACCCGTGACGTTTCAGGTAAAAAGCATTTTATTGACCATAACATCACCTCTATACAAAACTATATTGCTCGAGATACTCAAGAACGCTACCAAATGATAGACGTGAATGTTTATCACGAAAATATTTTCCACACCAAGATGATGCTGAAAGAAACCGAGCTGGAAAATTATTTATTTGAAAAAGAAAGCGATTTAGACGAAGCGCAAAAAAAAGAAATTCAGAAAAAATTAGATAAAGAAGTGACTGAAATTTTTTATGGTCACAATTATCGCCGTAAAAAAATTAAAGTAGAACAATAGACACCGGTAACCGGGGTGTTCTCAACCCCGGTTTACTATTTGCCTTGTTCAGCCAATTCTTCCGCTATCGCAATGAATTCACTTGCTTTAGGCCGGTATAAATAAACACCCAAGCAAGCCATGCCGGTTAATATGATCAGCGTATTTAATGCGTCCCCTACGCTATATAAGCCAACACCCAATAAACTAATCATCATCATCAAGCTTAGCGTTAATACGTTAACTTTAAAATAACGAGATATTGCGACAGCATAGCGAGTTTGCGCGTTTATCCTAGCCGACGTTTTAGATATAGGCATGGTTTGACATAAACGCAATAAAACAAAACGCAACAAATTCGTCAGCGGTAGCAGGACAATCCCTGTGATATAGCCTAGCGTTCTAACAATGATGCGTTGCTCTTCCTGCCAGGGGGAAAAAGGTAGGATTCGATAGTAACATAAGCCAACCATTAAAGCGATAACGATTAACGTAATCCCTACAGCTAACCAACTGGTTTTTAACGCTGTGGTTGCATCACATTCGGTGGTCTCAAACATTTTCCAAATAGCCATAATGGTTTTGGTAGTCTTCCATGGCACGGCGAATCACTTCGTGCGCCTCGTCACGGCCATAGACATTCGTTATTTCGCAGGAGCCTTTTTCACCGGGTAAGTTTTTATAGGTTAAAAAATAATGTTTTAAGCGATTAATATATGATTCAGGGCAGTCCGACACATCGCACCATTGCCGATAAAACTCATCGCCTTTCATCACGGCAATAATTTTATCGTCAGCTTCACCTTTATCCAGCAATCTAAAGCCACCAATAGGAATTGCTTGTAAAATAATATCGCCATGTGTGACCGTGCGCTCGCTTAGCACACAAATATCAAGCGGGTCGCCATCGCCTTTTTCAACGGGTTTGCCGGCGCGCATTTCTGCATAGGCAGCAACCAATTCCGCACAATAGGTTTGTGGAATAAAACCATACAACGTCGGTACGGTATTGGAGAATTTTTGCGGCCTATCAATTTTCAAATAACCCGTGGTCTTGTCAATTTCATATTTCACGGTGTCGGTTGGTACCATTTCAATAAATGCCGTAATCACATCGGGTGCTTTATCACCCGGCATAATGCCATGCCAAGGATGCGCTTTATGTTCAATATTCATCTGTGCCTTTCAAAAGAGAGAGAAGAGGATGCAGTTGCAGGTTACACTGAAATAGGTGCTTTAATCGCAGCATGTGCTTGATAATTCAAGATTTCAATATCGTCAAAGCGATAATCGAAAATGGAATCGGGTTTGCGCTTAAAGCTAAGCTCAGGTAATGGATAAGGTGTACGACTTAACTGTAATTGAGCTTGTTCAATGTGATTAAGATATAAATGCACATCGCCGCCCATCCAAATAAATTCACCAACATTCAAACCGCATTGTTCAGCAATCATGTGCGTTAATAACGCATAACTCGCAATATTAAATGGCAAGCCTAAAAATGTATCGCAACTACGCTGATACAATAAACAAGATAACTGGTTATTTGCAACATAAAATTGAAACAATACATGACAAGGGGCTAACGCCATTTTGGCTTCAGCCACATTGGCTTGAGGACTGATGCGTTCATCAGGTAAATCTGCGACATTCCAGGCCGATACAATCATACGTCGACTATCGGGGGTTTGCTTAATCTGGTTAATCACCTGCTGAATTTGGTCAACTTGACGACCATCGGGCGTTGCCCAAGAGCGCCATTGCTTACCGTAAATAGGCCCTAAATCGCCTTCTTCGTTAGCCCATTCGTCCCATATACTGACTTGGTGTTGATGTAAATACGCTAAATTCGTATCGCCTTGTAAAAACCACAAGAGTTCATGAATAATCGATTTAACATGAATCTTTTTGGTGGTGACTAATGGAAAGCCTTGGTTTAAGTCAAAGCGTAATTGCACGCCAAACGTTGATAACGTACCGCTACCGGTTCTATCGTGTTTGCGCTGGCCTTTAGTCAATAAAGTGTTCAATAGCTCTAAATAGCATTGCATAGGCTTAACCCACCCATTGGCGTAAATAGTCTCGCCATTTTGCCGCATAGGTCTTGATGTACTGTTTTAAGGCCTTAGCATTACGATACACCGCAGTTGCGGTAATTTTTTCATGCGCCCAATGTAACCAGCCGGTAATTGTGTGATAAAGCCAGTTAATCCAACTAAATGTTAATAACTGGGTTTTAGTTAAGGTGAATACGCGCGCAACTAACAGCGTACCTAATAATTTAGCAATAACCTCAAGCTCAATGCCTTGCACAATCATGCCGTTCGCCAGCAGCCATAACGCGGCTAAATTCATCGGCGTGACGATTAATAACGGGATTAATAACGCAATAAGCGCGATTGATGGCGATGTTTGCGCTAGCCATGCTTCTACTTTGGCTAAGTGCAACCATAGCACCAAGCGGTGACCAAAGGCCGATAGCACATCCCAAAGCCATTCTTCTATTAATAACAGTATGGCCAGAATCGATAAGAAAAATTTTTTCATAGTTTATTGACCATTGTTAGATGTGGATTCAGGGCTTAAACCTAATTTCTCTTTTAATTCTCGCTTAGCTCGCGCCATCATTGACTCTAAACGAGAATTTATATCAACATCCCACCACTCTCTGCTGTCTACATACTTCATTACTAACCGATCTATGCTCAACAAGTCATAAATATTAACCCATTCGCCTTCGATTTTTAGCGCCAGCTTAGGGTTAAACCAGTACGCACCAGTGCGCACCCGGATAAACAATTGACGATTATATTTATCGTCTTTATTGACTTCGTTTTTGGATAACATGCTGGACAAATACGCACGCTGTTTACGACGTTCGGGTAATACTGAGTTAGGAATGTGGGCAACGGCATCAAGCAAATCCTGACTCGTAAACCCCTTGCCTTGTAGGACTCGTTCAGGCATGACTCGATAAAATATCGCCATCATTAGATTCAACAAGAAAAACTCCATTAAATGTCTGTCCAATTTCACTAACCGTCCATCAACTTGTATGCTGATACTGGTCGGCTCTAATTGCTGATAAATCAAGGCTAGTTTTTTCTTAGCATACGCTTCGTTGCGGGTAGCTTGGCCTAGTGCGATTTGAAACGCTGTTAAGCCGTTGCCATCGACTCGCTCAGTATCAGCACCTAATTCGCTTAGATGTTGAATAACGTCGGTATTGCCCATCCATGCGGCCACCATTAACGGCGTTTGATTAAATAAATTACGGAAATCCGTACCGTATAGCTGTGTTTGCTTGAGGACAGGGTCAGGCTTTTTAAAACTATAAATGGCATAGTGTTTTTGCTGCAATAATTGCATCCCTTTCTCGGGGTGCTTAGCAGGTTTAAATTCTGCTTTAAGCAATAAGTTTAAAATCTCGCGATCCTCATAAATCAACGCATATTCAAATAACTCCATACGCGCATTTTTATCATTAGCTTCAAACGCTTTACGTTTTAATTCGGGTAAGGTTTTTGCGGTAATGGTTTGCCAGGGTGGTGTTTTTTGTTTAAGAATTTCCGTGCGAATCCGGTCGGCTTGCTCTTGCTTGCCTTGCAACTCCAGCTTATGGGCTTCTAAACGCCAAGCATCAAGGCTTGAATTTTGGCTGGCTAATTGCAGACTGCCTTGTGCATCGCGTAAACCGATTAAATCTAATAAGGGTTGCTTAGGATTGTTTTCAATCCAATA
>CAWUNX010000193.1:0-7361 GCA_963923905.1 uncultured Methylocucumis sp. | reverse complement strand
CAAGGAGTATCGTCGGCAGCGTCAGATGTGTATAAGAGACAGAATAACAAGAGTTCAGGTTTATGCAGTAAAGCTCGGGCAATTTCAACTCTGCGCTTATGACCGCCGTTGAGTTGCCGAACTTTTTCAAACCTGCGTTCGTACATGTTTAATCGCTCCAACTCTTGTTGAATTCTGGTTTTTGCGGCTTTAGCACTCATGCCATATAAGGCGGCATGGTAGGTTAAATTTTGCATAACAGTTAAATCGAGGTCTAGTGTCGATTGTTGAAACACAATACCTAATTTAGCTAAGGCTAGTCGTGTATGCCGTTTAATATCGTAACCACAAATTGTGATACTGCCGTTACGCGTGTCATATAAACGAGTGATTAATGCGAATAACGTGCTTTTACCGGCACCATTAGGGCCTAGTAAAATCGCGCATTGTCCAGGGTGAACGGTAAAACTCACCTGGTCTAATGCGGTTTTAGTTTGATAAGCAAAACTTAAATCGCTTATTGATAAGGCGGCAATAGCATTCATGGCTTAACTGCTACGCCCCAAGGAGAAGTGCCGACGGCAATTGACTTAGTGACGGTTAAGCTGTCTACGTCAATGATGGAAATGTCGTTGCTTAAGCCATTTGTCGTGTATAAGCGTTTTTCATCAGGTGAAAAGGCTAAGTTCCAAACCCTAGCGCCAACCAGCAGATTTTTTTCTATCTCATAGGTTTGGGCATTAATAACGGCAACATGATTAGCAGGTCCTAGCGCAACGAAAGCTTTTTGCCGTTGTTTATCAATGGCAATACCAACCGGTTGAATCTTATCAGCATTCACACCATTTACACCAAAAGTTAGGTTTTTAACCAATTGTTTATTTGCGGCATCGTAAATCATTAGCGTTCCTGCCATTTCCGATGTTACCCACAGTTGTTGGCTATCGGCAGTAAAGCTAGCCGCTCTGGGCCTTGGGTCGACTAAGGTATTTTCTTCAATTTGATAGTCTTTAGTATTAATCCAATGCACCATGTTAGTGGTTTCTGTCGCGCTGATTAGCCATTTATTATCAGGGCTGACTGTAATGCCTTCCGGTTCTACGCCGACCTTAATTTGCTTAATCGCTTTCTTCTGTGCAATATCAATAACCGTGACTAAGCTGTCGTCTTCGTTAGAAACATAAAGCTTGTCGCCTGCTGGGCTTAGCGCAAAGGTTTCTGGGTCATCACCTGATGGAAGTTTGCCTAATTCTTGTAGCGTGTTTGCGTCAAGCATTTTTATAGTGTTTTCATCGCTGACAGCAACGAATAAGATTTTGCTATCAGGACTTAGCGCAATGCCGCGAGGTCTTGCGCCTATGGCGACAGTTTTCGTGAGTACTCCCGCGATGGGGTCGATAACAGCTAAAGCATTATCTTTTTCTAAGGTGACAAAAACCGTTTCTGCTTCTGCTAAAGTTGTATTGAACAATGCGCAGAGGCTAAATAGTAGCGGTAAACATTTAGTCATAAGTTTGAGTTAGGGTTGCCAATGACATGAGGTTTCGGGTTGATCGAAGCCTAAGGTGTCGAGTTCGGTGGTTGGATGTAAAAAGCCTTCAATCGGTGCAACACTGACTAAAGCTCTAGGGGCCGCTAGTAATATAGGTTGGCGTAACTGACCATCCCATAGTCTGAATGATAAAGGACTGCCTTTATAACCTTGCAGAGTAAACTTGCTACTGAGTAAAAAGTCTTTTATCGGTTGCAGCTGGTTGCTTTTGGTGCGAGTTGCGGCTTCGCCTAAGGCACGCACGGCGAGATACGCCGTATAATCGATTTCCTCCATCCAGCGCCCCGCGAGTTCTTTAAAGCGGTTTTGCATTTGTATAGCTCCCCATTGTTCGTGGCTAAGATGCCAAGACGTCGCGATTAACCCTTGCGTGCCCACTACGGGTCTAGGCGACCAGGTTCGATAATCTAAGTAATCGCCAAATAAGCCTTGTTCATCCGCAACAATTAAAACATCATAATCATGTTCCAGTTGCGTAAACACCGCTACATCAGCCTGAGCCGTATGTCGAGATTCAAAATTATGCTCCCACGTTTTCTCAGCTATGAGAGTAATATTAAGTTTTTTCGCCGAACGCTTTATCGCATCGGCATAAAGACGGTCTTCGGGTTGCGGGCCTATCACTAAAAACGCTTTAGTCCAGCGCTTTTTGAGCAAGTATTGCGCTAATGCGTCTGTTCGCATTGCTCGGCTTGGCATTAAATGCACGATATTGCGACGGCATTGTTCGCCACGTAAAGCGTCGTCGGTCGTTGCGGCATCTAAAATAAGCATGGATTGCGCTGCTGGTAAATCTGCCAGTGCTAATAATTCGGCTGCGGGTAATGCGGTGATTAAAAATTGAAATTTACCTGCAATATGTTGGTTAAAGACCTCAGTGCTATTGCCTGATTTCGGCACCGTAAAGGTCTTAATCTGGTAGTCCTGTCCGGTAAATTGCCCGGTTGTATTATTATCAGCAATAGCGAGTTGCGCGCCTGGAATGCCCTTGTCAGGAATATTTGGCGTAATATTCGATAACACTGGTGGTGGTGACGTTTCTTTAAGCAAAAAGGCAATGTCAATAACTTGTTTTTTAGGTTCGGTTTTTTTTGCTTGCACATTGACTGTGCCTATTGCAAATATGAGAAAAACGAGGTTAATCCAGCAAGTCTGAGGTTGCCAACGCATGGTAAATTTTATGCCTGAGAAAAGAAAGGTTATAACTTAAGATGTAGTAGTGATAATTTTAGGCTATATTTCCTAGCTATGAAAAACCATGTAGGTTTTTGAAGATAGCACGAAAATGTCGATTAGTCTGCATAAGCAGGGTTGAAGCAATGGATTTGAGAAAGCAGTCACGGTTTATTGTAATAGCATGTTGTTATTTGTTTAAAATAGCTTACTAATCAACGATGCGGTTTATCTTTCGTGATTCGTAGCGTTTAGCGAAGCAGCTTGCAACGTTCGCCAAATACAATGACCTGAGCTTTTCTCTACAGTATCGAGTAGTGCTTGATGGGCCGTTAATTCATCATCATCACACCGGATAATCGCTAATGCAGGCCTTGCTTTGGTGGTAATAATCGTTTCTGTGTGTTTGATGGCTGAGTTTTTCGGGGTTTCATCTGTTTCGTCTAATAACGAAAACTGCCCCCCAGTCATAACCAAATATAAATCGGCTAGAATTTCCGCGTCCAGTAATGCACCGTGTAGCTCTCTATGGCTGTTATCAATATTATAGCGTTTGCATAAAGCATCTAAGCTATTACGTTGCCCTGGATGCTTGGAGCGGGCAAATGTTAGCGTGTCGAAAATAGAGCAACTATCTTCGAGCTTATTTTGCTGAGTGCTTAATAACGAGAATTCATGATTAATAAAGCCCACATCAAACGGCGCATTATGAATAATTAATTCTGCACCATTGATAAAGGCGAAAAATTCTTCATAAATCTCGCTAAACCGTTGTTTATCTGCTAAAAAATCATTGGTAATGCCATGAACTTTAACGGCCTCAGCATCAATGTGCCTATCTGGATTCAGATAAACATGGTAGCGTTGACCTGTGTGTCTACGATTCACTAATTCGACGCAGCCAATTTCAATAATCCTATGGCCTTCTTGCGGGTTTAACCCCGTCGTTTCGGTATCGAGAACGATTAATCGGGGATTGTTTGTTCTTTTAGGCATCATGCTATTATTTATGTATACAACGATTGAATGTATTGAACAGGCCTCTATAGTTAGGCTGAATGAAATTTAATGTACTTACATATAGTGTAATGAACTCAAAACGCCCTGTCGTGCTTTCTTTCTCTGGTCATGACCCTAGTGGTGGTGCGGGTATTCAAGCAGATATTGAGACCTTAATTAGTCATCAATGTCATTCGGTGAGTGTAATAACAGCCCTCACCGAGCAGGATACGCGCAACGTCCATAAAATCGTGCCCCAAAGCTCGCAAAACATTATTAATCAAGCCTCGTGTATTTTAGCGGATATTCCGATTAATGTTTTTAAGATTGGCTTAATCGGTCATCATGAAACCGCGTTGGCTATTTACGCGATACTCAAACAATATCCTACTATTCCTGTCGTATTTGATCCAGTATTAGCGGCTGGCGGTGGCGCTGATTTGGCGAATGAACGCTTATTATCCGTTATCATAGATTTGTTATTGCCTTGTACAACCGTGTTAACACCTAATAGTGAAGAAGCGCGTAAATTAACCGGCTGTGTCGATATTGATGCCTGCGGAAAAAGCTTATTAGCTAAAGGCTGTCGCTATGTTTTGATTACAGGCGGACATGAGGCGACTGAAGATATTGAAAACATATTGTTCCACGATAATAGGTGCGTAGAAACGTATAGCTGGGCTAGATTAACAGGCGAGTTTCACGGCTCAGGTTGCACACTAGCCAGCAGCATTGCCGCGTTGTTAGCACATGGTTTAGAACCTACACAAGCTGTTATGGAAGCGCAAGAATATACTTGGAATTCG
Organism: uncultured Methylocucumis sp.; assembly: GCA_963923905.1. Lineage (GTDB taxonomy): Bacteria > Pseudomonadota > Gammaproteobacteria > Methylococcales > Methylomonadaceae > Methylovulum. The sequence continues at coordinate 2,852 of CAWUNX010000193.1, read as the reverse complement.
CTGAATAGCGCTTATCCAACCGGGCATTGGCAGGCCAACCCTAACCGTTTATTTTGGATTGAGGATGACGCATGAAATGTCCTAGGCGCGGTTTATATGCGATTACGCAACTAGACCATAAATCCCATAGGCAAGTGTTTAACGACGTCGAAGCAACGATCAAGGCAGGAATCGTGATGCTGCAATATCGCGATAAAGCCTCAGTTAAATCTGTTGAGTTAGCACAAGAATTAAAACGCGTGTGCGCTGAGTATCAAATTCCGTTTATTGTTAATGACGATGTGAACTTAGCGGCACAAATAAATGCTGACGGCATACATTTAGGGCAGCACGATGTGTCTTTAGCGGAAGCTCGGGCAAAATTGGGAGATGACGCTATCATAGGTATTTCATGTTATAACTCGCTACAGTATGCGCTGGACGCTGAGCAAGCGGGTGCAAGCTATGTGGCTTTTGGACGATTTTTTCCATCAAGTACTAAGCCGTTAGCGACGCCTGCACATATCGAAACATTGCGTAACGCTAAGCAGCAACTCACCGTACCCATTGTAGCGATTGGTGGGATTCTGCCTGAAAACGGCGGCTTATTAGTCAATGCGGGCGCTGATTTATTAGCGGTTGTCGGCGGTGTCTTTAATGGCGAGCCAGAAGCATCGGTATCGGCATACTTACCGCTTTTTTCCTGACAATAAAGCGCTTGAGACTGGCTTCTTGCAGCCGTAAATAAAGGTAAACCGGGATTTTTTGTACGAGATTCGTTGATGTGTTATAGAATGTTACGTTAAGTTTAAATCCTGGTACGAAAGCGTCGTCGCTGCCGTCCACTCTCACAAAATCAATTATAAAGACAACGGAGTTTACATGCGCATCATTCTCTTGGGGAGTCCTGGTTCCGGCAAAGGAACGCAAGCTCAATTTATCACCGAAAAATACGGCATTCCCCAAATTTCAACCGGTGATATGCTAAGAGCGGCTGTGCGCGCAGGAACTCCTTTAGGTGTGGCAGCTAAACAAGTCATGGATGCTGGCGGCTTAGTATCTGACGATATTATTTTAGGCCTTATTCAAGAACGTATTGCTCAACCAGATTGCCAGAATGGTTTTTTATTAGATGGTTTTCCAAGAACGCTGGCTCAAGCTGAAGGGTTAGCGGCTATGGGGATTGTGATTGACACTGTCGTTGAAATTAAGGTCGATGATGAAGAAATTGTAAAGCGAATGGCAGGACGACGTGTACATTTGCCTTCAGGACGCAGTTATCATACCGAATATAATCCGCCTAAAGTTGATAATATCGATGATATGACGGGCGAAGCGTTAGTTCAGCGTGATGATGATAAAGAGGAAACGGTGCGAAAACGCCTTGAGGTTTACCACCAACAAACTAAACCTTTAGTCGATTATTATTCAGTAGCAGGCCGGACAAAACTATTTGCGTCTATCGCTGGTGTTGGTCATGTCAATGAAATAACGGAAAAGTTATTTGAACTATTAGAGCAATAATCCTTGCATCATTTATGCAGGTGTTAATGGCAGCGTAAGCGTAGTGCCATGTATTAATTAAGGTTTTCACTACTATGTCAGGTAAAACATTATACGACAAATTATGGGATGCTCATGTTGTTACCACTGAGCCCGATGGTTCGTCACTCATTTATATCGATAGACATCTTGTGCATGAGGTGACGTCTCCCCAGGCGTTTGAGGGTTTGCGTTTAGCGGGGCGAAACTTATGGCGTCCTGAGTGCAATTTAGCAGTTGCCGACCACAATGTGCCGACAACAGCCAGACAACATGGTATTCCAGACCCGATAGCGCGGTTACAAGTTGAAACATTGGATAATAACTGCGCTGAGTTTGGCATTACCGAGTTCACAATGGCAGATCTGCGGCAAGGTATTGTCCATGTGATAGGCCCAGAGCAAGGTGCGACATTACCCGGCATGACAGTGGTTTGTGGTGATTCGCATACATCCACTCATGGCGCTTCTGGCGCGCTAGCTTTTGGCATAGGCACATCAGAAGTTGAGCATGTTTTAGCGACCCAATGTCTATGGCAGAAGAAAGCGAAGAATTTATTGGTTCGTGTACATAACACATTACCTTTAGGCGTAAGCGCAAAAGATTTAGTACTTGCGATTATCGGTCACACGGGTACTGCCGGTGGTACGGGCTATACCATTGAGTTTGCAGGCAGCGCGATTGAAGCCTTGTCTATGGAAGAGCGCATGACGATTTGTAACATGGCTATTGAAGCGGGTGCGCGTGCTGGCTTAATCGCAGTAGATGATGTGACGATTAACTATTATGATGGTCGACCCTATGCACCTAAAGGAAAGCAGTGGGATTTAGCGGTGCAATATTGGCGAGACTTGCATTCAGATGCCGATGCGGTTTTTGATAAAGTCATAGAAATAGACGCGGCGTGTTTGAAACCCCAAGTCACCTGGGGAACATCACCTGAATTAGTCATCGCTATCGATGAAACCATTCCTGACCCTATTGCCGAGTCCGATGACGTAAAACGCCAAAGCATGACAAGAGCGTTAGAGTATATGGGCTTGAATGCCGGGCAAGCGTTGACTGATATTGTTGTCGATAAAGTGTTTATCGGTTCTTGTACGAATTCTAGGATTGAAGACTTAAGAGTAGCAGCTCAAGTCGCGAAAGGTCGAAAAGTAGCGGATAACATCAAAATAGCCATGGTAGTACCCGGTTCTGGCTTGGTCAAACAACAAGCGGAAACCGAAGGTTTAGATGAGATTTTTCGCGCAGCGGGCTTTGAATGGCGAGAACCAGGCTGCTCTATGTGTTTAGCGACTGTCTCTTATACACATCTCCGAGCCCACGAG
>CAWUNX010000192.1:0-7384 GCA_963923905.1 uncultured Methylocucumis sp. | reverse complement strand
CGGCAGCGTCAGATGTGTATAAGAGACAGGATTCACTTTCCGTCGCTTGTAAAGTGAACCAACCTGTCAACATCACGATGAAAATAGCCAAACCTATAATCATCATCGTAGACCCAATCGTTGAGCCGTTTAAATAATTAGCGAAACCGGCTAGTAATGTCGTTAAACCGATAGTTGCGAGTACCGGCCAGGTAGCCTTATGGGGTATATAATAAGTTGCGTTAGCAGACATATCTCCGTCCTTTTACTGTGTTTTAGTTTTATCGAAAAATGTATAAGCAAGCGTAATCGTTTTATACTGCTCAGGTAAATCAGGTTTCACTACAAAGCGCACTGGCATCAGCTTGCCTTCTCTAGGCTTGAAGGTCTGTTCAGTAAAGCAAAAACACTCGGTTTTGTTAAAATATTCAGCGGCCAGCCCTGGAGAAATACTTGGTATTGCTTGAGCAACCATTGGCTTATCCGTTTTATTCTCAGCATAAAAATTGACCGTGTAATAGGTACCCGGATGAATTTTCAGCTTGTGCGTTTCAGCTCTAAACTCCATAGGCGCTGATTCGTTTAATGAGGTTATAAATTCAACGGTTATTTCTCTATTCTCATCAACCGGATAAACCTGATCTTTTACTGCTGTAGCATTAACTTTACCATTTAGCCCAGTCACTTCGCATAGTACGTTGTAAATAGGCACTAACGCATAACCGAAGCCAAACATACCCACAACGATGAACACTAAATTTCTGGCTATTTTGACGTTTTTCTGCTTAATGTCTTCATTCATTGCGCTATGGCTTTTAATACCGCAAATACATAAATCCCAATCGCAATCGCGGCAAGTAACACTGCAGTTAAGATATTTTTTGTCTTTATATTCATAGTAAGCCTAAATGCGCTCAAACGAGCGCATCTCTCACCCTTTAGAAGTGCTCAGTAGGAATCACTTCCGGCGGCGTAGTAAATGTGTGATAAGGCGCTGGTGATGGCAATGTCCACTCTAAGCTGTGTTTATGCGCATCTTCCCACACTTCATCGGTCACTTTTTCGCCAGTGCCACCACGAATAGTATCAATGACAATATACAAGAACAGTAACTGGCTAGCACCGAACAAGAAGCCACCAATACTAGAAATCATATTCCAGTCAGCAAACTGCACGGCATAATCTGGAATTCTGCGTGGCATACCAGCAAGACCTAAGAAATGCTGAGGGAAGAATAAGATATTGACTGATACCGCTGATAACCAAAAGTGTAATTGACCGATTTTTTCGTTATACATGTGACCGGTCCATTTTGGCAACCAGAAATAACCTGCTGCCATTAAAATAAAGACCGATGCTGGCACTAAGGTATAGTGAAAGTGCGCAACAATAAAATACGTGTCGTGATATTGAAAGTCTGATGGCGCAATAGACATCATCAAGCCGGTAAATCCACCCAAAGTAAATAACACCACGAACGAAATAGCAAACAACATTGGCGTTTCAAATGTCATAGCCCCTTTCCACATCGTTGCAGTCCAGTTAAAGACCTTAACGCCAGTAGGAATCGCAATTAACATCGTCGCATACATAAAGTACAACTCGCCCGCCATAGGCATACCCACTGTAAACATGTGGTGTGCCCAAACGATGAACGAAAGAAACGCGATTGATGCCGTCGCATAAACCATTGAGCTATAACCAAACAATGGCTTGCGCGCGAACACAGGAATAATCGTCGATGCCACACCGAACGTTGGCAGAATCATGATATACACTTCTGGATGACCGAAGAACCAGAAAATATGCTGATATAACACAGGATCACCGCCACCAGCAGCATCGAAAAAGCTCGTGCCAAAGAAACGGTCTGTTAACAACATAGTCACCGCACCGGCAAACACAGGCATAACAGCGATTAATAAAAACGCTGTAATCAACCATGTCCACACGAACAATGGCATTTTCATTAAGGTCATACCCGGTGCACGCATATTGAAAATAGTCGCAATAATGTTAATCGCGCCCATAATCGATGAAATACCCAATAAATGCACTGAGAAAATCGCAAAAGGTAACGCTTTACCTGTTTGCAATACTAATGGTGGATACAGTGTCCAACCACTTGCAGGCGCGCCGCCTTCCATAAATAAAGTGCTGGCTAATAACAACACACCCGCCACTAATACCCAGAAGCTCATGTTATTCATACGTGGCAAAGCCATATCGGGCGCACCTATCATCATAGGTATCATCCAGTTAGCTAAACCCACAAAACCCGGCATAACCGCGCCGAATACCATAACTAACGCATGCATCGTCGTCATCGAGTTAAAGAACTGCGGATTAACGAATTGCATACCCGGCTCAAAGAGTTCAGCCCGGATAACCATCGCCATAATACCGCCGACAAAAAACATGGCTAATGCAAACACTAAGTACAACGTACCAATGTCTTTATGGTTGGTAGTAATAATCCATCTTAAAAGACCCTTCTCAGGGCCGTGCGCATGATCATCATGACTGTGGTCATGGTGATCGTCATGCTCAGCTACAACAGCAGACATAGTTTTATACCTCAATAATTAAAAAGACTGAACGAATCGAACGATGTGACTACTCGTCATCATCTTCGGCAGGTAATGCGGCTTGTAATTTCTGAATAGTGGCCGGTTGTACCATATCATTTTTTGCATTACCTAAGCCGTTACGAGTAAAGGTAATCACAGCGGCAAACTCATCGGCTTTTAAGCTGTGACCGAAACCAGGCATCATTGCTTTACCATTCAATACTAAATCAATCTGAGCATTTATGTCGCCATTCACTACCTTACTGTCTTTAAGTGCTGGGAACATAGGCGGATTGCCTTGACCTTCGGCTTGATGGCAAGAAGCACAATTGCTACCGTAAACGGTTTTACCTAATGCCACTAAATCGTCTTTGCTCATATCAGCAATCGGTGCAGCTTCTGTTTTAGGTTTATCGGCGGCCGGTTTAGCGGGCGCTGAAGACTTGGGCAACAATTCTTGAATCGCTTTGGGCTGAATCGCATCACCGACTTTATTACCTAAAGCATTACGTGTGTAGGTAATAACCTGTGCTAACTCGTCGGCTTTCAGCATCTTACCAAACGCAGGCATTGCACCTTTACCGTTTAACACAAGAGCAGCTTGAGCATTAATGTCGCCATTAACTACGGCGCTTCCGCTAATCGCAGGGAATGCGCCCGGTACGCCTTTACCATCTGGCAAATGACAAGTAGAACAGTTCTTAGCGTAGATTTGCTCACCTTTAGCAATTAAATCTGCTGGACTTTGATCACTTAAATCAGCACCTTTCTTAGCGTCTGCTAATTCCTTTTTCAGCCAAGCATCGTAGTCAGACTGTTCCATAGCAATCACGACGATTGGCATGAAACCATGATCCTTACCGCATAACTCAGTACATTGACCACGATAAGTGCCTGGATTCTCAACATAAGTCCATGCTTCGTTAATAAAGCCTGGAATAGCGTCTTTCTTCCAGCCTAAATCCGGCACCCACCAAGAATGTAAAACGTCAGCAGCGGTGAATAAGAAACGAATTTTCTTTTTAGTAGGAATAACTAAAGGCTTATCAACGTTTAATAAGTAGTTAGGCACACTACGCGGGTCGATACCAGAACCTAATTGACGCGCTTTATTGCTAGCCTCATCTAAGTTACTGAAAAAATGAACGCCAGTATCGACGTATTCATATTCCCATTTCCATTGCCAACCGGTTACTTTAATTGACATATCGGAATTCTGTACATCGTCTAACTCCAGCAAGGTCTTAGTTGCTGGAATCGCCATGCCCACTAATATCAGAGTTGGAATAATAGTCCAAATGATTTCAACTGTTGTATTCTCATGGAACTGCGCGGCAACATGGCCTTTGGATTTACGATGATGATAAATTGAGTAAAACATCGTACCGAATACGCCAATACCGATAAAAACGCAAATCCATAGTATCAGCATGTGTAGGTCATATACGTCATTACTGACTTTAGTGACCCCTTTCATTAGATTTAGCGAATAGTCCGCTTGCGCTGTCTTAATAGCACCCACTATTAAGCTCAGGGCAACGAATAGTTGCTTAACTTTGTTCACAGAGCAGCCCCTTGTGTAGTTGTTATAAACTCTTAAAGTGAAACTTACTCCATAACCTTTAAGCTAAGGGCTTTCACCTACGAAGTAATTTTCACAAATAATGTGAGATTTTAACCTAGGAATAAATATGACACCAGCGCTACACAACATGATTTTATCCTGCTTGATTGTTAATAAGCAGTAACACTCTCATGACAAGGCGGAATTCGCCTAGGTATTAACAAATCGTTAACAATGAATCAACCGTGTTTTATTAAAGTTTTTTGATTTAAAACAAAAACACCTAGGCGATATAAGCAAATAAGTGTGCCGTCTGCTCTCTGTAGCTTGCTAATGATGATGAGGTAACTCATCTTTTTGACGACTAATTTATCTTGTTAAAGCATTAATATTCGGAAATACCGCCAAACTACGGTTAAATTGACATCAGGCGCTAGCTGTTTTAGAGTTCTTGGCTGTCCCACGTCTTAAATAAAAACAATATGGAGCATAAACATGGCAAGACCACTCATTCAATTAGCACTGGATTCTCTGGACTTTAACCAAACATTGAGTCTAGCTGAACAAACAGCGCCTTTCGTTGATATTTTTGAAATTGGCACACCTTGCATAAAACACAACGGTGTCGAATTAGTAAAAGCATTACGCGCTAAATTCCCTAATAAACTTATCTTAGTTGATTTAAAAACGATGGATGCCGGCGAGTACGAAGCGACGCCGTTTTACGCAGCAGGCGCAGATATTTGTACGGTGTTAGGCGTTTCAGGTTTAGCAACGATAAAAGGCGTGATTAAAGCGGCTAAAGCCCATAATGCAGAAGCCCAAATCGATTTAATCAATGTGCCGGACAAATTAGCTTGCGCCAGAGCAGCAGCAGAATTAGGTGCCAATATCATCGGCGTCCATACTGGCTTAGATGCGCAAGCGGCGGGACAAACCCCGTTTGAAGATTTAAAAGCCATTGCAGACTTAGGTTTAAATGTGCGTATATCGGTCGCAGGCGGCATTAAAGCCTCAACTGTGAAGCAAGTCGTTGCTACCGGCGCAGATATTATCGTCGTTGGCGCAGCAATCTACGGCGCATCCTCACCAGCAGACGCAGCACGAACTATTCGTGACGCTGCCGACGGCAAAGTCACGCATCAACAAATGGTCGTTAATAAGATTCGTTCCGTATTAAGCGAAACTCGCGATGATTATCCATCAAGACTATTACGCATGTTAGATAGAGCAAACCGGGTTTTCGTATCAGGCGCGGGTCGCTCTGGTTTGATTTGCCGTTTTCTCGGTATGCGCTTAATGCATAGCGGCTATGATGTCAGCATGGTCGGTGAAATTGTTACACCAAGCATTAAACGTGGCGATTTACTCATCATCATTTCAGGCTCAGGCGAAACCGAGCAATTAATTGCCTTCACCAAAAAAGCTCGTGAAGTTGGCGCGCAAATTTTATTAATCACTGCAAAGCCCAACTCTACCATTGGCAGCATGGCTGACGAAACCATGCAAATGGGTACACCAGAACAATTTGCTAAAGTTCAAGGTATGCCAATGGGAACGGTATTTGAATTATCGACGCTATTCTTCTTAGAATCGTTTATTTCTCATGTCATACACGAGAAAGGCATTGCTGAAGAAGAAATGCGTTCACGCCACGCCAATTTGGAATAAAAAGCACCTCAGTATCGGAGTACAAACCCAAGTTTGTACTCCAAACATCGCGCTATATCGCCACGTCTATTGCCCAAGCGCTGCCGATGCAGCCACCTCTTTGCCTCACACCTCATCCGTGAGCCAAACCAAACGAGTTGAAGCAGAACAACATTATGACAAGCATCCAACAACGCGCCGCACTGCAAAATCAGATATGGAAAATCGCCAACGATGTACGCGGCGCAGTCGATGGCTGGGATTTCAAACAATACGTCCTCGGCACGCTGTTTTATCGCTTTATCAGCGAAAACTTCGCCAGCTACATTGAAGGCGGCGATGACAGCATCCACTATGCAGAGCTTACGGATAATGTCATCACCCCGGAAATCAAAGACGATGCCGTTAAAACCAAGGGCTACTTCATCTACCCTAGCCAGTTGTTCGTCAATATTGCCAAAAACGCGAATACCAATGACAGTCTGAACACCGATCTGGCCGCCATATTTGCCGCCATCGAAAGCTCAGCCAACGGCTATCCCTCCGAGCAGGACATCAAAGGCCTGTTTGCCGATTTTGATACCACCAGCAATCGCCTTGGCAATACTGTTACCGATAAAAACACCCGCTTGGCAGCTGTAGTTAAAGGCGTAGCCGGACTGGATTTTGGCGATTTTGACGATAGTCACATCGACCTGTTTGGCGATGCCTACGAATTCCTCATCTCCAACTATGCCGCCAATGCCGGTAAATCCGGCGGCGAGTTTTTCACCCCGCCGCATGTTTCCAAGTTGATTGCCCAACTGGCCATGCACAAGCAGACCAGCGTCAATAAAATTTATGACCCGGCGTGCGGCTCTGGCTCGCTGCTGCTGCAAGCTAAAAAGCAGTTTGACGAACACATCATTGAAGAAGGATTTTTCGGCCAGGAAATCAACCACACCACCTACAACTTGGCGCGGATGAACATGTTCTTGCACAACATCAACTACGACAAGTTCAACCTCAAGCTAGGTAATACCCTAATAGCCCCGCATTTCGGTGACGAAAAACCTTTCGATGCGATTGTCTCCAACCCGCCTTACTCAGTGAAGTGGATTGGCAGTGATGACCCTACGCTAATTAATGATGAACGCTTTGCCCCAGCGGGCGTATTAGCGCCCAAGTCCAAAGCTGACTTTGCTTTTGTATTGCACGCGCTCAGCTATCTTTCCAGCAAAGGCCGCGCCGCGATTGTCTGCTTTCCCGGCATCTTTTACCGGGGCGGTGCCGAACAGAAAATCCGCCAATATCTGGTGGACAACAACTACGTCGAAACGGTGATTTCGTTAGCGCCCAACTTGTTTTTTGGCACGACCATTGCCGTAAATATCCTGGTGCTGTCTAAACACAAAATCGACTCTACGACCCAGTTTATTGACGCCAGCGGGCTGTTTAAGAAAGAAACCAACAACAACGTGCTGTTGGACACGCACATTGAACAGATCATGCAGGTGTTCGACAGCAAGGTGCAGATTGAACACTTTGCCCAATGCATTGCCTTTGAAACCATCGTTGCTAACGACTACAACCTGTCGGTCAGCAGCTATGTCGAAGCCAAAGACAACCGCGAAGTGGTGGA
>CAWUNX010000191.1:0-7519 GCA_963923905.1 uncultured Methylocucumis sp. | reverse complement strand
TCAAAATCCGTTTGAAACGCTTCGGATGGTTTTTTCAGGGTGAGTAGTTACAAAAGTTCTAAGCTAGATTAGGTAGGCATTATTCAATGCTTAATCGACTTAAGCAACTAAACGGTTATGTTTGATTATGGCAAAATAGTCGTAACTATTTCTGAGCACTTAACATACTGGAGTTGATTTTATGTCTACCTGGTTTTTCGTCATTTTGCCAAGTTTCCTTTTGTTTGGCGTGTATAGCGCGTTAAAACAACATTCCCAGTTACGTTATATCCAACAATATCGTTTTCATCCTATGATTAAACAAAAGCTGCGTTTATTGCATCCGCGTTTAAGCGAATCAGAGTTGGATGTAGTGTTAAACGCATTGCGGGATTATTTTTATATTTGCAATAAAGCCAAGCGGCGTATGGTGGCGATGCCGTCGCAAATCGTCGATGACGCATGGCATGAATTTATTTTGTATACAAGAGGTTATCAGGCTTTTTGCCAGCGCGGCTTTGGTCGGTTTTTACATCATACGCCCGCGCAGGCGATGACGCAAACCAAGGATATTCCGGTGAGTATTCGCAGGGCTTGGCGCTTGGCATGTTTTAAAGAAGGTATTAATACGCAAAAACCTGAACGGCTGCCGTTGTTGTTTGCTATCGATGCTCAGTTTGCCGTGCCAGGCGGATTTTATTACAGCTTGAATTGCTTACCGGGTGATAATCGTTACTGTGCTAGCAATATTGGTTGTGGCGGCAGCAGCTGTGGTAGTTGTTGTAGCGATAGTGGTTGTAGTGGCGGTGGGTGTAGTGGAGGAGGTTGCGGTGGCGGCGGAGATTAATGTGCTTAATCGAATAAACTAATAGCTACCGAATCAGTAGCGGCAAGAGACGGCGTATCAACTTCGCTGGTTTCATCTTTTAATCCTACACCGGATAAACCGAGTAAGTCAGCGTGTTCTAGCAAATACAGTAATTTAACAAGCGCTTGGTTATAGCTTAAGCCGTTGCTGTGGATATTAGAAATGCAGTTACGTTCAGCATCAGTCGTAATACCTGGCTTAGCTTGGTAAGTAAAATAAATACCCATGCTGTCGGGCGAGCTTAAGCCGGGTCGTTCACCAATTAACACGATACAGAAGCGAGCAGAATAATGCGCAGCTATGGCATCGCCAATCGCGACGCGTCCTTGTTTAACTAGGCATAGCTCAGGGCATTGATAGCCTTTAGCGGTTAATGCAGGTAGTAATAAGGTAACGAATGGTGCGGCATGAGCTTGAATCGCCGTTGATGATAAGCCATCAGCAATAACAATAACGGCATCGTAGTTAGTATGAAGTTGCTTAGCTAGCTCATCTTGCGAGGTTTGGCTAAGTTTGCGACCTAAATCTGGGCGTTGCAGATACTGCGCGTGTTGGCTGGCTTGACTGCTTAGCATTCGGCTTGAAACATTGAGCGCACTTAAGTCATTCGTTAACGTATTGAAATCTAACGGCAGGTTAACAGCATCGCGCGCTAGTGCGTGGGCGAGCTGAAAATTTAAATTAACCTCAGTGGTTTGGCTCATACCGGCACGACCTAAGGCAATTCTGGCAGGGGTAAAGCGCTTTAATTCGTGCCACGGGTTAGCTGTGACTAATTCGGTGTTGTTAATCATGAGGCGTGCCGCATTAGTTTTTGTAGGCCGGATTGAAAAATACTGGGTATGTCAGGGCGGTTGCTGAGTCGATTGTTGTCATCAAAAATACCGTGTTTAATTAACCATTGCTCAAATTCAGGCGCAGGCCGCAAGTCTAGCAGTTGGCGTAAATATAACGCGTCATGAAACGACGTGGATTGATAATTTAACATCACATCGTCAGCGCCCGGTACACCCATAATGAAAGTACCGCCAGCTAATGCGAATTGGCTTAGCAACATATCCATATCGTCTTGATCGGCTTCAGCGTGATTGGTATAACAAATATCACAGCCCATGGGCAAGCCTAACAATTTGCCGCAAAAATGGTCTTCTAAACCGGCGCGAATAATTTGTTTGCCGTCATATAAATATTCCGGGCCAATAAAGCCGACTACGGTATTGACTAGCAGCGGATTGAAATGACGGGCAACGGCATAAGCCCGCGCTTCTATCGTTTGTTGGTCAACACCGTGATGCGCGTTGGCTGATAAAGCGCTACCTTGGCCGGTTTCAAAATACATACAATTTTGCCCGATACTGCCACGATTTAAACTCAGCGCGGCCTGATAAGCTTCATCTAGCAACGCTAAATTAATGCCAAAACTGGTGTTCGCTTGTTCGGTGCCTGCTATCGATTGGAACACTAAATCCACAGGAATATTACGCTCAATCGCGTTTAAGGTGGTTGTCACATGGGCTAACACACAGGCTTGGGTTGGAATTTGGTAACGCTCTATCAGCTCAGCCAGCATGATGAGTAAACGCGAGGTGGCTTGTAAATTATCGGTGGCTGGGTTAATACCTATCACGGCATCGCCTGAACCGTATAGCAAACCATCTAAAATACTTGCGGCAACCCCTGCTAAATCATCGGTTGGGTGGTTAGGTTGTAAACGGGTAGCCATGCGATTGGCTAACCCTATAGTGTTACGGAAACGGGTGACGACGCGGCATTTTTTAGCCACTAACATTAAATCTTGAATACGCATTAATTTAGCGGTGGCGGCGACCATCTCCGGGGTTAGTCCCGGAGCTAAGGCGGCTAAACGTTCGCTAGTTGCATGTTCTGATAATAACCAATTGCGAAAATCACCTACGGTCATCTGGCTTACTGGCTCAAATGCACTCGCATCGTGTTGATCGATAATTAAGCGAGTGACTTCATCGCTTTCATAAGGAATTAACGCTTCGGTTAAAAAGCGTTTTAAGGGCAGGTCAGCGAGTACTTGTTGTGCGGCGACGCGTTCTAAATGACTCTCGGCGGCGATTCCGGCTAAATAATCGCCGGAGCGCGCAGGCGTGGCTTTAGCCATAACGGTGCGCAAATCGTTGAACTGATAAGCAATGTGCGCGATATGTGTTTTATACATGACAAGAGCTATCGCTTGCGCGATAGATAAGTTTGCCTGCTTGTAGTGTATGCGTTACCCGGCCTTTTAAGGTGTTTCCCCAATAAGGCGTATTAGCGCCACGGCTTAGCCAGGTATCTTGATTGACTTGCCAGGTATGTTCAGGGTCAAAGATACAAATATCGGCATTAAAACCAGGGGTTAATGCGCCACTGTTTATGCCTAGAATCTGCGCCGGGTTATGACTTAATGCGGCAATGCCTTGTTCTAACGTAATAGCATGTTGCGCGACCAGTTTTAGCATTAGCGGCAATAAGGTTTCTAGCGATGATATGCCGGGTTCGGTTTCTGGGAAAGCGCCTAGTTTAGCGTCAATGTCATGCGGTTGGTGGTCAGAGCAAATACAGCTTAACGTACCACTTGCCAGTCCTTGGCGTAAATACTCTTTGTCAGCTTCGGTGCGTAGCGGCGGTTTAACATGGTATATGCTGTCAAACGGTATTATGTCGTTTTCGGTTAAGTGCAACTGATGAATGGCGACATCGGCGCTGACGTTTAAGCCGTATTTAATGGCTTGATGAATTTTAATAACGGAGCGTTTACAACTGATTTGACCAAAATGCACACGGCAACGGGTGAGTTCGGCCAATTCTAAGCATTGATCTAACGCAATGGTTTCTGCTGCGTCTGGAATGCTTGGTAAGCCGTAACGCGTAGCGAATGCGCCTTCATGCGCGCAGCCACTACGCCCCAACCAGTAGTCATTGGGTCGGTACATGAGCAGTAAATCATGGCTGGCAGCATATTCCATCGCTCGGCGCAAAATTTGTAAATTAGCAATGGCTTGGTCGCCGTTGCCCACTGCGATACACCCTGCTTGTTTCAACGCGAGCATGGAAGAAAGCTCGGTGCCTTCCAAGCGTTGTGTCAATGCGGCGATGGGATAAATTTGCGGATAATTGGCTTTTTCGGCCAGTTCTTTGATAAGTTCGGCGACAGCAGCGGTGTCGATGACGGGTTTAGTATCGGGATGTATGCACAATGCGGTGACACCGGCACTAGCCGCAGCACGGGTTTCGCTTTTAATCGTCGCTTTACGCGTTTGCCCAGGCTCGCGTAAGCGTGTACTTAAGTCAATAAAACCAGGACATACAATGAGTTTGTCGGCGTTGATGATTTCATCGGGGCTAAAATCATTTAACGTGGTGTTAACCGCAAGGATTTTGCCGTCAGCGATATACACATCGCCAATCGTGTCGAGTTCGTTGGCTGGGTCTATGATTCGGCCTTGGCTGATTAAACGCTTATTCATGCGTGCCCCACTTTAGGTTGCATCGCCATCGACAGAATCGCCATCCGTACTGCGATGCCGTTGCTGACTTGTTTCAGTATTACGGATTGTGGGCCGTCTGCGACACTGGATTCGATTTCCACGCCTCGGTTAATCGGCCCTGGGTGCATAACAATCGCATCGGGTTTGGCGATTTTTAATTTGCTTTCAGTTAGGCCAAAGCATTTAAAGTATTCGCTTTCACTGGGTAATAATGCTGAGGTCATGCGTTCTTTTTGTAAGCGTAACATCATAATCACATCAATATCTTGCAAACCTTCGTCTAAGCTATGCGAGACGGTAACGCCTAAGGTTTCGACATGGGCGGGTAATAAGGTTTTTGGCGCTATAACGCGAATTTCTGCCGCGCCTAGGGTATTTAATGCTTGAATTTGTGAACGAGCGACGCGTGAGTGCAAGATATCGCCAATGATGGCAATTTTTAATGGGCTAAAGTCTTTTTTAATTTGCCGTATAGTAAACATGTCTAGCATAGCTTGAGTGGGATGCGCATGTTGTCCATCGCCCGCGTTAATCACGCTGATATGCGGGGCGGTGTGTCTGGCGATAAAATGCGCCGCACCGCTAATACCGTGACGCACGATAAACATGTCTACATACATGGCTTCTAAATTGCGTATCGTGTCTAGCAGGCTTTCGCCTTTTGACGTGGATGACGTCGCTATGCTCATGCTTAACACGTCTGCTGATAAGCGCTTAGCGGCCAGTTCAAACGTTGTGCGCGTGCGCGTGCTATTTTCAAAAAATAAGTTGACGATAGTTTTGCCGCGTAATAACGGGACTTTTTTGATTTGTTGATCTGACACGCTAACAAAAGATTCTGCCGTGTCGAGAATTTCGGTGAGCAAAGTTTTGCTTAAGCCTTCAATGGTAATGAAATGTTTAAGCTTGCCTTCTGCGTTTAATTGCAAGTTATCAGCGCCGACTTCGTTCATGATGAGGGTTCAATAGGTGTGGTTTCCGTGTGTATATTTAATGGTGTAGGACCGGTCAATTTAATTCGTTGATTGGCGCTTAAGGTGATACGTGCGCCTACGCAATCTGGGGTGATAGGAATTTGCTTGCCATCCCGTTCTATGAGTACGCCCAGTAAAATTTGCTTAGGGCGACCATAGTCAAAAATTTCATTGAGCGCCGCGCGAACCGTGCGGCCTGTGTAAAATACATCGTCGATTAAAATGATGTCACGTCCATCGATGTGACTAGGTATTGCACTTGGTTTAACATCGGGATGCACGCCGATTTGCGAGAAGTCATCACGGTAAAAACTAATGTCAAGTACGCCTAAAGGCTCTGTTAGTTTTAAGCGTTGTCGCATTTGTTCTGCAATCCAGACGCCGCCGGTATGTATGCCTATCATTAAGGGGTTAACCAATTGCCGTTTATACCAGGCTTGTTTTAATTCATTTTCCAGATTCGTCAATAAATCATTGATGTCTTGCACGGGTGTCCTGCTCTATCTGTAAGTTTAGCCAAGATTGTAAAATAAGTTGTGCTGCGAGTTGGTCTTGTACAGCCCATAACCGCGTGGCATTGACTTTGACGTCATCGAATAATAATTGCTTGGCTTCGTAAGTGGTTAACGTTTCGTCTTGTTGATAAACCGGCAACTGAAAACGCTGCTCCAATTGTCGGCAAAATTTTTTCATTAACGGTGTGATGGGATTGTTTTCGCCATTCAATTGCCTGGAAATACCTACGATAAGTGCAATAGGCTGCCATTCATTGATTAAGCGTTGAATGCTTTGCCAATCAGGTGCTTGTTTGACATTTTTTAGTGTGGTTAATGCCGTAGCTATTGCTGTAGTGCGTTGACCAACGGCTATACCGATTTTTTTATTACCAAAATCAAAGCCTAAATAAGTGTCGCTAAGTTGGTGTTTGAGCAAAGGGTCTGTTGTATTAGCCATGACCTGCCATTGCGGTTAGCTTGCTAATATCAATGCCAATTTGTTCAGCGGCGGCGCTCCAGCGCTGGTTAATCGGCGTGTCAAAAATGACGCGTTGACCGAACGGTGAGGTTAGCCAGGCGTTATCCATCATTTCGCGTTCTAATTGGCCTTGACCCCAGCCAGCATAGCCAAGTGCTACAAGATAATGCTTAGGGCCTTCATCAATGGCAATCGCTTCTAAAACATCACGTGAGGTCGTCAGTGAGATGGCATCGGAAATAGCCATGGTGGCACTCCAATCACCACCTGGTGTATGTAACACAAAGCCACGCTCTTGTTGCACTGGGCCACCCGCAAATACAGGTGCATCCGCCGCGCTGGTCGAGCTTACGGGTATATTCATTTGGGAAAAAATTTCGCCGAGTTTCATACCCACCGGTCGATTAATGACAATGCCTAACGCGCCATCTTTATTGTGTTGGCATAGGAAGGTCACGGTATGTGAGAACGTTGGGTCAGCCAGGGTTGGCATCGCGATTATAAATTGATTATTGAAATAAGTAGGTTCGTTCATTGACTTGACATCCAAAGAGTGAAAACACGGCAATGAATTATTTTGCGGTCATGGATTCATCGGAAAATTTCCAAATTCTCGTAATGCCGAGAATTTTGGGGTTAAGTTGTTTGAGTAATTCTAACGGTAACGGAGCAAAAGGGGCACTCATACGGACAATTTGTTTTGCTGCTTCGTCTAGTGCGGGATTACCCGATGAATGAATAATGGTAATTCCGTGCAAACTGCCGTCGGCATTAATGGTAACTGCCATTGTTAAAGTGCCAGAGAAATTCTTTTTAGCAGCGGCTTCAGGGTAATTCATATTACCTACTCTTTCTACTTTCATTTCCCAATCTTTTAAATATTGGGCGGCGACATATTTATGCGTACTGACTTCGTTGATGAATTTTATATCCCCTAAACCGGCATTTGGTTTGCTTTGTCTGATTTCGGTACCTAACTGAGCAATTTGTTGTTGTAGTAATGCTGGCGACAGATGTGGGCGTTGCTCAGCTTCCTCAGTAGTTTCTGGTTTGGTTAGCGGTATGACTTTTTGCGCCGATTTCTTGCGTGTCATTACTTTGTGAGTCGGTTTTATCGGGTGTTCTGTCGCTACCGGCTCAGGTTTCTTTTCTATAGGTTTAAGTTTGGGCTGCGGTGGTGTTTCTTCGACGTCTCCGCCAGCTAATTGTTGGGTAAGCGGTGC
>CAWUNX010000190.1:0-7523 GCA_963923905.1 uncultured Methylocucumis sp. | reverse complement strand
TCTGGTCTCGTGGGCTCGGAGATGTGTATAAGAGACAGTCTTTATCGTGCGCGTCGGGGACTAAATTTGCGGCTGCACCGTCTTTAGGCACCCATTGCGTAGCGCCTGCGGGACTTTTAGTTTTTACCCATTCGTAAGCAAACAAATTGCTTAAATATTGATGCGTCCACTGGGCCGGGTTCATAGTCCAAGCACCTTCTAAACCGCTGGTAATAGTATCTGCGCCATTGCCTTTGCCACACTTATTTTTCCAGCCGAAACCTTGTTCTTCGATTCCAGCAGCAGCTGGCTCGGGTCCAACGCAGGTTGAGGGTATGCCATTACCATGGGCTTTACCAAAGGTATGGCCGCCTGCAATTAATGCTACCGTTTCTTCGTCGTTCATAGCCATACGGCCAAACGTTTCTCGAATGTCTTTGGCCGCAGCCAATGGGTCTGGATTGCCATTAGGGCCTTCTGGGTTCACATAAATCAGTCCCATTTGTACGGCGGCTAAGGGCGCTGCAAGTTTGCGCTCGCCTTGATAGCGCTCATCGGCTAGCCATTTTTTCTCAGGTCCCCAATACACCAAATCGGCTTCCCAATCGTCAGTTCGCCCACCTGCGAAGCCTAAAGTTTTAAACCCCATGGATTCTAACGCGACATTGCCGGTTAGCACCATTAAGTCAGCCCAAGATAATTGGCTGCCATATTTTTGTTTAATAGGCCACAGCAAACGGCGGGCTTTATCTAAACTGGCGTTATCCGGCCAGCTATTAAGTGGCTCAAAGCGTTGTTGACCGCCACCGGCGCCACCGCGACCATCTCCCATGCGGTAAGTACCTGCACTATGCCAAGCCATACGGATGAACAATGGCCCATAGTGTCCGTAATCAGCAGGCCACCAGTCTTGAGAGGCGGTCATTAGTGCGGCAATATCTTTTTTTACCGCTTTAAGATCGAGTTTATTAAATTCATTGGCGTAGTTGAATTTGTTGTCCATTGGACTTGAAGCCGGCGAATGCTGGCGTAGTGGCGCTAAATCGAGCCGCTCTGGCCACCAAAATTGATTAGACTGGGTTTGCGAGCTTATCGTAGAGTTTACTGGCATGGGCTTATCATCAGCGTAACCTGCCTGAGATAGCGCCAGTGCTAAAAAGATAAGATTCGGAAAGTTTTTTTTAAACATAGACGCCTCCGGTTGTTAAAGTACCTGTTGTTACAGGCCATTTTACTAGTGGGTCAGCATGGGCTTAGTGGCTAACAAATTCAACCGAGACTAACGCACTATTATTAATACCATCAACGATAATCTATTAGGATTTTTCTATTTTGCAATGCTGGACTGTTTATATTCTGCCGCTTCAAAGTGCGGCGTTGGCTTTAAGCTGTTATGGCTAGACCAGTGAACGGGAGCCGGTTCAGGGTCAACGCGATAAATGTCTTGACCACATAAGTGATTAATAATCATCGCCGAACGCCAAGCGGCTAGGCTTAATTGGGCATCGGCGACGCCGTGGCTATTGCGGCCGGCGTTTTGCATGTAAATTCGATGTTCAGATGGCCCATCCCAAGGCACTTGATAATATCGGTCTAGTTTTGGCAAGCCATCATCGTCTAAGTCCATACGGGGTTTTAAGCTGGTTAAGCACGTTGGCAATGCATAGTAGTAGCCAGTGGCGAAAACGACGACATCCGCTAGACTGTCTTCATTTTCGTTGTTAAAACCATTACGCATATATAAATGGAATGCATTTTGGCTGCGTTCCATGATGTAAACTTCACGGTTAGGCAAGATACGATAACGGGTTGACTGGGTTTCGAGAAAATCTTGTGCGTAAAGATAGCGCGATAATGCTTGCAAAGTTGCGGGTGACACACCATCACCAGTTAACTTATGCGCCAGAATAATCGGTTGTTTACGCGCAGGCGGTAAGGCATGGAATTGTCGTAAATAATCTGGGGTAAAGTATTCATTGGTGAAAGCGGTTTCATCTAGCGGGTCTAAACCCGGTCTACGGCTAATCCACGTAATTTCAGTTGCTTGCCCACGCGAACCAGACATTAAATCTAAAAATATTTCTGCACCGCTTTGACCACCGCCGATAATGGCTACGCGTTTGCCTGTTACCCGTAAATCACTGACGGCATAATGGTGGCTATGTAAACACGAACTCCCTAAACTGGGTTTAGCCCAATTGGGTACATAAGGCGTCATGCCAGTGCCTACCACCAAATGTCGGCTTTGCACATCTGCCGGAGCCTCTGCTATTTTTAAAGTAAATCGATTGTTGTCGAAGCTTATATCTTGAATCTCGCTGTTAAACCTTAGATTGGGCAGTTGTTCGGCTGCCCAGCGTAGGTAATTGGCAAATTCCAAGCGCGGTACGCGCGCGAAATCAGCGTTGATGAAACGGTAAAACCGGCCTTGTTTGACTAAATACGCTAAAAAACTGCAAGGATTCGTCGGGTCAACCGGCGTCACTAAATCTTTTAGGTAAGACGTTTGCATTTGCGTGTCCGGTAACATCATGCCGGGATGCCAGCTAAATTCAGACCTTCGTTCAAAAAATAAGCTGCGTTGGTTAGATAAGGGCGCCAATAACGCTGCCAGGCTTAGATTAAAGGGACCTATGCCTATACCTGCTAAATCTAATGTTTTATTCATGCTATTTTCCTAATGGATAGGTGGTCTGTTCGATGGCGGAACAGGCTGTGTCAATGTGAGGTGTATCGGGCTTAAATGGGTGCGTTTGACGGTGTCTTGTTCGACGGTTGCGCGTTGGGTGTGCATGGGCAAGTAATTACCGTTAGCCCATAGCTTAATCATGTCCTGATAATGGCTAGACCAGACGTGGCCTGATTGGCCAGTTGGCAAGATATAAAGCGAGTTGTCCGGCTTAGCTAAATCGTAAATAGCTCTAAATGCCGAGCCGGATTGACCGAGATAATGGCCGGTGTCTGTGTCGTAACGGTAGCCGCTTACATTAATAGTGTCCATGCCGCCGCCTCTGCCAATTTGAGGTGCAAACCAGTGGTTTAATAACGGGAGCGCACTGAACGGTTGGTGCTTGAACATTGCGACATGAGCCTCGTGCCAACGCCAATCAGAGGGGTTATCGCCGTAATGCTGTTGTAAGTTTGCTAAAGCGGTTTGTAAGGCATGTTTAATTTCTTCATGGCAAGCCTTGTTTACAGTGGGTTTACACCAGCGAGCGGCGCTGCCGTTTTGTTGGGTGAATAAGTTGTAGAGAAATGCTGGGTTGTAGTCATCTAGCCAATCATAAGCGCTCCCTAGCGGTTGTGCGCAGATTTCAATGATTAATTGGCGTATCCATTCAGCAAAAATTAGCGGTTGCGCGGCATCGCCTGTCATGCGGTAGTCCCACTGCTGCATTAGCGCTACGGTGTTTTTTTGTAATTCGGTATCCGTCTCTATAGCTAATAAAAATGGCAGCAATTGCCGAGCGACAGGATTAACAACATCGCGTTGAATATCAGCAAAGCTGTCTACGCTATGTTTTTCGCGTGCATCTAACAGCTCAGTAATCCGTTCAGCTCGATACGGTAAAGCCCAAGACGAGCTGACAAAATACGGGTAATTTTCCGGCGTAATCTTTTGGTTGGCTGTGACGATATGGTCTGTTTGGTTAGTACTCGGAGCGATTTGCGGTAGCTCGGCATAAGGAATATAACCTTGCCAATCATACAGCGTTGACCAGCCAGGTACAGGCAGTTTGCCTTGTACGACATTATCGGGATGGCGTACCGGTACGCGTCCGGCAGCGATAAAACCAATTTTACCGCTTTGGTCGGCATAAACTATGTTTTGCTGAGGACTGTGAAACTGTTCAGCAAAAGCGCGTAATTCATCCACGGTGTTAGCTCGTCCAGCATCCAAGATAAAACGTATTGTGCTATCGTCTTCGGCTAATCCCACCCAGCATAAGGCCACCACCCAATCGATTGGCATCACGGCACGCGCATCGGTATCTACATCGGAAATGACAGGGCCGTGTCGGGTGCTGCGCGCGGTTAACTGCTCAGTTGGCCCACCTTTTACCATGATGCTTTCTTGTCTGGTGCTAAACGCTAACGCGTGTTCACCCGCCTGATAGTGCGAGGCGTCATCAGGTAAAGGCTGCTCGAAAAACAAGTCTTGCGTGTCAGAGCCGGTATTGGTAAATGACCAGGCTAGCTTTTCGTTGCGCCCCAACATCACGCCGGGAATGCCAGGCAAGGTTGCGCCAAACACGTTTAAACCAGGCGCATGAAGATGAGCAAAATAAAACAGTGATGGCGACGTTAAGGCCAGATGCGGGTCATTGGCTAATAGCGGTAAGCTAGTTTCAGAACGGCTACCGTTAACGACCCAATTATTGGAGCCTATACTTTTGTCAGGTACATAAGCAGGTTTTGCCGAACTTGCGACTATTTTGGGCAATACGCGGCCATACAAGCTCTTTGCGTCGGGCAATAAGCGACGCGGCTCACCTGGATAAGCGGGTAATAAATCAGCGACTTGCTCGGGTGACAGCTGCTGACTTAAACGTAGATTAAGTAATTCTTCCCACCAATTGCCTGATAAACGCCAGGCCATAGTCTTTAGCCAAACTAATGAATCGACCGGTTGCCAAGGCGCAGGGCTAACGCTTAATAGCCAAAATTCCACGGGCAACAGTTTTTGCTCAGCTAAATAAGCGTTAATACCTTGTGCGTACGCATTAACCAGCGCTTGGCTGCGAGTATCCAAATGTTGCCAGTTAGCTTGTGCCGCTTGTTTTAGGCCTAATGTACGGACTAGACGATCTTGGTCTAAGGCTTCGCTACCGAACACTTCAGCTAATTGTCCTAAACCTGCTCGGCGGTTGATTTCCATTTGCCATAACCGGTCTTGCGCATGGACATAACCCAGCGCCAAATACACATCGTGCTCAGACTCGGCATAAATATGCGGCACACCATAACGGTCATGCAAAATGTCTACATCAGCGCTCAGACCGGGTAATAAGTGTGGCGTGTCTGAAAAATCGACAACCGCCAATGCTCCGACAATGGCGCAAGACATTACGATGTATTTAAAAAATCGCTTATTCATTCAGGAGTGAATTCTAAAGGGTGGCACAGATTGCACATTTTCTGTAATTAGCATAATATAAATGATAATGATTCTCAATATTACGTCATTTATTCGCTTTGTCAATAGGCTTGCCGCTTTAGCCGTAAGATGGTGGTTGGCTACTTCACTGAAACTACATTTACAGAAACCAGCCTCTCATGAATTTAGTCCGCTTGCTGTTCAAACAATTTAAGTTAAATCTACTGCTGGTATTTACACTGAGTATTATTAGCGCTAGCTTAGCCGTGTCAGTGATTGCGTTTACCAATGAACAAATCTTGCAGCCTCAGGCCGATGCGTTAACAACGCTGATGCAATTTGTCGGTTTGCTGGTCACGGTATTTATTATTGGTGTGGCCTCGCAAATAGGCATGACGACGTTAGGCCACCGGCTGGTGTATCAATTGCGCCGAACCTTATTGAAAAGGCTGTTAGATACCAATTTAGAGCAACTGGAAAAACTAGGTCCAGCTCGTATTTTGGCGAGCTTAAGCAGTGACATTCAGCACTTGACCTCAGCATTTATTAGCTTGCCTAATGCTGTTTATAGTTTGGTCTTGACCTTAGGCGGGTTTGCCTACTTGGCTTGGCTGTCGCAAGCTTTATTTATGGCTAGCGTGGCTTGGTTATTTATTACAGTGCTTGTGGCTTGGTTGTTGATGAGCAAAACCTATGCGCATGTTGATAAGGCTAGAGATATTGAGGACTTGTTGTATGCTGATTATCAAGCGGTATTGTCTGGCCGAAAAGAATTGGCATTAAATCGGCAACGTGCTCAGCGATTTTATGCAGAAGAATTTATTCCCCATGCTCAGCAAGGTTGCAAGCAGGAAATTTATGCAGACCGTTACAACGGCATTAATGAAAATTGGGTTAATGTCATGATGCTGGGTGCAATTGGCTGGGTATATTTTTTAACGCACTACCAACATTGGGGCGACCATCATATTGCCACGACGTTTTCGTTGACTATCTTGTTTTTACGAACCCCGCTTACCTCTTTAGTATCGGCAGTGCCAAATCTGTTATCGGGTAGCGTGGCGTTGACCAAGCTAAATAGCTTGGCGTTACCTGATTATTGTCCTGAATTTAGCCAGGTTACTACACCTATCTACACCAACTGGCATACTTTAACGCTGCAAGACGTCAGCTACCGTTACGATAATCCGGAGCAAAGTTCAGCATTTTTAGCCGGGCCTTTGCAGTTTCATCTGCAACAAGGAGAAACCGTATTCATTATCGGTGGTAATGGCAGCGGTAAATCAACATTTTTACGCTTGTTAACGGGATTATATGCGCCACAAAGCGGGCAAATCCTGCTAGCAGACCAACAGCATAGTTTGTCCGCGACCGAATACCGGCAACTGTTTGCCACGGTTTTCTCGGATTTTCACTTATTTCATCAGCTATTAGATGCGCACGGTAGACTTGCTAAACAACAAGCGATTCGTTTTTGGCTGGAGAGGTTGCAACTGACTGGTAAGGTCGATTATGCAGAAGGTCGTTTGCTTGACACCCAGCTATCGCAAGGCCAGCGCAAACGCTTGGCATTATTGCTCGCCATTTTAGAAGACCGGCCCATTTTAGTTTTAGACGAATGGGCTGCCGATCAAGACCCCAGCTATCGCCGTATTTTCTATCACGAATTATTACCCCTGCTTAAAGCACAGGGCAAAACCATTGTTGCTGTCAGTCACGACGAAAATTACTTTCATTGTGCCGATAGGGTGTTGAAAATGGCAGAAGGCTTGTTTGTTAATGTAAATGCGGATGGCTGAGACTAACGTATCAGCCTTGGCGGGTGGTTTAAATTTGAATTCGTGCAGTAACTAACGGTCATTGCGA
The DNA here is from genome assembly GCA_963923905.1 of uncultured Methylocucumis sp. Lineage (GTDB taxonomy): Bacteria > Pseudomonadota > Gammaproteobacteria > Methylococcales > Methylomonadaceae > Methylovulum. Next base: position 580 of record CAWUNX010000190.1, on the reverse strand, counting down.
TTATGGTTTTGATTCACGGCTTGTGAGCCATCAAATTTCGGCCCAATTTAATTCTGGATATGCGTTCATCAATACATCCAGCCCAGCTTGGCAAGCTACAGTTAATCGGCTTAATTCTTGTTCTGATAAATTTGTATATGATTGGGTTGGTTGACGGATTTGTTGACTTGCCTGATTTAACCAGTTTTTGTCTATTAATGTGGGATCAATAAAATTAAGTAACTGATAACAAGACTCTTTCGGTTGCTGCAAAAAGTCCTCATAGCGCATGGTCAGTACTCTTTCTTCAGGTAGTTCCTGAAGGTAAATTAAATTATTACGAATTTCAGATGACCAGTAGCGCGCATAAAAAGAGGGTGGTTTATGAAAAGCCTTAAATGCTTCTGCATCAAAATGCTCAGGTAGAAAAGGATAGTATTCATCGGTGACATCTTCGATTTCTGAACGATTTGAATCTTCAAACGGGTCAACTGAGAGCATACCTGTTAAAGCAAATGCAATCACCACCATCCGGAAACCATAGTGTTGACCAATACCGTTCGGCATGATTACTGAGTGGCATTAATAATTTCAACCACAC
>CAWUNX010000189.1:0-7532 GCA_963923905.1 uncultured Methylocucumis sp. | reverse complement strand
GAATTCTACAGTATACCCCTTTTTTGTTCAGCAATAGTTGCGCCGAACTGTATTGCTTGCCGAGACAATATTGCTCAACTCGTTTCTGCACAAGGCAAAGTCGAATCATTTAAAGCCACCACAGAAAATTGGCAGCCTGCCAGCATTAATCAAACCTACTGCAATAACGATAAAGTCCGCACACAAGCATTAAGCCGCGCCGTTTTATCAATGGGCGAGGACGTCGCCACCTATTTAGCCCTCAGTGAAAATACCTTGCTAAACTTCTTAGGTTTAGGCTCACGTGTGTTATTGTCAGTTGAGCAAGGCCAAGTCTATGTGCGTAGCCATACCCACCATACATTCGACATTACCACACCGCACCTCAACGCAGGTATTGAAGGCACGGAATTTTTAATTGACGCCAAAGCTGAAGGCGTAGAAATTACCGTTTTTGAAGGTAAAGTTCGCGCTTATAACCAACGTGGAGAAGTGCGAATTGAAAACGGGCAAACTGCCGCCGCTAACGCTAATACGGTTCCTGTCACTAAGTTGCTATTGCATCCTGAAGATTCGGTACAATGGGCGCTGTATTACCCACCTATCATCGACACCGAAGGTTTTGCTGACGACAGTAGTAATACCACCGTTACCGACGCGCTAAGTCAATATCATAAGGGCAATGCTTATCAAGCATTAACCACGTTGAACACGCTGCCCGAGCAGCATGTTCAACCTGATATTCTTGCTATTAAAATTGGCTTATTATTGACCTTAGGCAAAATTGACCAAGCACAACAGCTACTCAACCAAGGCTTAATACAAACACCTAACCATGCCTTATTGCTGGCTCAGCAAGCGATTATTAGCTTAACGCAAAATAACAAAACGACTGCTCAATCTTATATAGACCGAGCTGTTAAGCTAGGGCCAAATAACGCCACCGTTCATATCGCGCATTCGTATATACAACAAGCTCAATTCCAACTACCAGCAGCACTTGCCAGTGTAGAAACCGCGTTGAAACTAGCCCCCGATAATGCCTTAGCGCATAGTCGTCATGCAGAGTTATTAGCATCGCTAGGCGACACCCCAAATGCCACCCAAGCCGCTGCAATGGCCGTAAAATACAACCCTCACATTGGCCGAGCTTATGCAGTATTAGGCTTTACTCGACTCATGGATAACGCAACAGAAACGGCCGAAGCCGACTTCAAGACAGCGCTTAGTAAGGACGCATCCGATCCACTCGCACATTTTGGCTTAGCATTAGCTGCTATTAGAAAAAATCACTTAGATGAAGGCGTTACTAAATTAGAACATGCCGCTAGCTTAGACCCTAATGATTCGCTGATTAGAAGCTACTTAGGCAAAGCCTATTACGAACAAAACCGCTTAAAAATTGCTGAGTTGCAATTTAAGCTTGCCGAACAAAACGACCCTAAAGACCCCACGCCGTATTTTTACCAAGCCATTGCCAAGCAAACCACCAACCAACCTACGCAAGCATTAACAGCAATTAATAAAGCGATAGAATTAAATGACAACCGAGCCATTTATCGTTCTCGGCAATTATTAGACCAGGATCAAGCCGCGCGCAGTGCTAGCTTAGCGCGTATTTATACCGATTTAGGCTTTACCAAAGCCGCGTTAACCGAAGCCAGCAAATCCGTATTACAAGACCCGACTAATTTTTCAGCGCATCGTTTTTTAGCCGATACCTATACCAGTATGCCTAATCAACAAGTCGCCAGAGTCTCAGAAATATTGCAAATGCAGTTATGGCAGCCTAATAACCTTGCGATGTTACAGCCTCAGCTAAGCCAACCCAACCTCGGTATTCTACAAACCTCAGGCTCAACCTCGGCATCATTCCGCGAATTTAACCCGCTATTCATGCGTGACGGCTGGTATTTGCAAACGACAGGCTTAATTGCCAGCAATAACACATATGCCGATGATGCCGTTGCGACCTATCAACACGGCGATTTAGGCATATCGCTGGGACAATATCACTATAAATCAGACGGTTATCGAGTTAATAACGATACCGACCAAAATATCTACGACATTTTGGCGCAATACAACCTCAGCGCAAAAACCAGTATTCAAGCCGAGTATAAACACGCTGACGAAGACAGTGGGGATTTGCGCCTGATTAGAAGCTTTGGTCATAAATTCAGAAACAATGTTGATAGTGACCTTTGGCGTCTAGGCTTGCGGCATCAATTTTCCTCCGGCTCAGACATGATTGCCAATGTAACTTACAAAGAAAATCGCAATCGCACACAAATTGTCCCTTTTCTTGATTCTAAACTTGATGATGGCGGTTTTAGCGCAGAGACGCAACACGTTTATAGTTTAGCGTCTGTACGTTTGATTAGTGGTTTCAGTCATTATCATGCCGACCAAAACTGTCAAGATGCTGGTTTCTTTCCAATTTGCCTAAGCGCTAACCCGCAATTAGAAAACAACACCGGTTACCTTTATTCGCATTGGAATCTCGCTAAAGCCTTCACGGTAACAGCCGGGTTATCTGCGGATTTTTTGCACGACCCTAGCGCTAGCGTGAACCAAGTCAATCCAAAATTTGGCCTAACCTGGCAACCGTATTCCGGCACCACGTTGCGTGCAGCGGCGTTTAGAACACTCAAACATAGCTTTGTTAACGACCAAACCATAGAACCCACCCAAGTCGCTGGCTTTAACCAGTTTTTTGATGGCGTTAATGGTGAGAGTAGCTGGCGTTATGGCGTAGGCATAGACCAACAAGTGTTGGATAACATGCGCATAGGTTATGAGTGGAGTCAACGCGAGATAAAATCGCCAGACATTAATACCCAAGGCACCGAGCTTATTACCGAAAGACTGCATAGAGCGTATTGGAATTACATTATCATGGAGGGCTTAGTCGCATCGATCGATTACTTATATAGTTTCTATGACAATGCCTCTTATTTTGAAGTCGCACGCAATCTGGAAACGCATAAACTCCCTTTTGGCTTATCATATTTTAATGCCAATGGTCTAAGCCTACACATTAAGCCCGCCTACTATAACCAAAAAGGCGAGTATGCTCGTAATTTTGTTGACTTTATTCCTCAAAAATCTGATTTTTTATTACTGGATTTAAGCGCGCAATACCGTTTACCTAAGCGCTATGGCTTAGTCACACTCGGCGTACTCAATGTCTTCGATAACCGCTTTGCCTATACCGATACCGATTTTCAACGCAGTAGTCTTTTTCCGGAAAGGATTTTCTTTTCCAGTGTCACGTTGTCTATTCAATAACTAGAAGGGGGAGAAATGAGCGCTATCAAATCGCTTAGCATTACCATTGATGAAAATAACCAAATTAACACTAGCGCGCTTAGCGATTGCTCGTGCAACAAGCTTGCGGACAATTCAGCGGCGTTTAAATTGACGCATGTCGCACAAGTAGAAAGCATCGCTATAGTGAGCTTAAGCAACGATACCGGTAAGACACGCTGGGTAAACCTCAATAATCGCTGGTATCCGGTAGGACTTGGCAGCTTTAAACTTAATCACACGCGTGGACAAGGCATTAACATCACTGTCGATGATAAAGCCATTGAGCCTATCGAGGCTGAGCATCTCGCTGAATACACCATCGATCATATTGAAACCGTAGGCCTTCTCAGTTGCGCAACGAATGACTGTATCGTGATATGGATAAACGGCGTTAGATACGTTATTTGCTAGCGGTATAATCTAATCCATTGCACATCTCAATACGTTAACAAGCAAGTAAACCCGCTTGTTAACGTAACCAATAAACGCTTCCAAGCGAACCCGCTAAAAGCTCAAACTCTACTCTCAGTGATAAGTAGGTGTTCAAAAGTCTTTTAACAAGCAATCGTTATTTTTAAAGGCTTACAGGCGTATAAATGTTAAAGAATTTATGAGCTGCTACTTACCATAGCAATTCTGGAATAATAGACTGAATTTATTTATAGTACGCCACTTGTTTTACTGACAACATCGATTGCTATGCAAGTGCTTGCTAAACCGTCAACATTGATTTTGTCCCTGCATGTGCTAGTCGCGTTAATCTTTTCAGGGTTAGCCTTTTACGACTACGATGAAGCTTTAGAATACCGCACAGGCCTGCCAGTATTATTACTGATACGAAATCACATCTTCGGCACTGCCCCACCCAACGATGTTGTGGTAGTTGAATTAAATCGCGACTCGTTTATTGACAGTCCGTTGCTACATGAATGTATGCAACAGACCCAAGGTAAAATTGAAATGCGCTGCTTTAATCGCCGTTTACAAGCTGAGCTGATTAATACCGCAAACACCAGCGGCGCGCGCCTGATTATCGCTAATTTTTTATATAAAGAACCACGCGGTTCCGATGATGAAGTATTAGCTCAAGCGATACAAAAGTCAGGCCGAGTATTACTGCAAAGCATTTTAGAGTATAGACTCATGGGGGATGGTGTTGAAACGAACAGCTTAAGCCCACCCATTGCCGAACTTGACCAAGTAGCGGCATCTGCACCGTTTATTTTTCAAGAATATCAGGGTGCAAAGCAACAGACCTTTGTTTCAGCGCTAGAACCTGACGCCACGGCGTTTCGACCGCAAACGCGCGCATCGCTACCTATCCTAGCGTTACATTTACTTGTTTTGCAGTCGTACCGCACCGAGCTACAAGCCATCTTAGCCCCTCATTTTCCAGAGCTAGCCAGCTTCCTCAATGCTCAAACAGGCTCCGTTAATCATCGCGCGACCTTAGAAAGCCTTACCGACCAGTTGCTAAGGGCAGCAATAGATAAACCAGCGCTGTTTGATGACCTTGCTCAATCCGCTAAGACAGAGCCAACTAAAGCACTGCTTAGTGCATTATTCGCCTGTTATAGTCAAGGTGACCAAATCACGCTTAATTTTTATGGGCCTGAACACACGGTTCATACCATTGCCTATCACGATTTAAGCCAGGTATTAACAATCCAGCCTAATTATTTACGCGATAAAATCGTTATTTTTGGCCCTAGCGTAGATTTAGGCCGAGAAGCTAAAGGAGCAACAATTGACAATGGCTTTAGTTTGATTAGCAGTACTGAGCTACTCGCCACCTCAATCGCGAATTTAAAAGCTCAGAAGCTGTTAAACCGCCCAGACAAAATTGCAATTGGTTTAAGCTATAGCGTACTGACCCTAGGCTCACTACTGCTGTCTATGGTCTGCAGACCCAATAAACTATTGAGCTATTTAGCCCTATTCGGGCTTGGTTACTTTGGCTTAACGCTGATAATGATTAACTATTTCAATATCTGGCTGCCTTATTTATTAATATTGGCTCAACTTACCGCCATAGCATTCATTCATAGCGCACAACAATACGCCAACAAACGTCATCAACTGTCGCAAATCTACCAGCACAAAATCCCTGCACCATTATTAAACGATTTTAATAATGGTCAATCAGCGCAACATGAAGATGGTAAACGCTACACAGGCATTAGTTTTGCCACTGATGGCGAAGGCTTTACCCAATTAGGCGCGAGCAAAGGCGAACAATGGTTAGCGCAATTTATGCAAGCGTATCAACCCATGGTAGAACGTTGTATTCGCGAGCATCAAGGCACTGTAAAAGATTGGGCGGGTGATGGTATGTTAGCGATTTGGTTAGATAAGCAGCCGCCCAAAACGAATACGCTTCGGCAACGTCCCAGCCAAATTACCGATAAAAATTTATCGCATGATATTCGCCATCAAGCATTGTGTGCTGCATTAGCGCTAACGCGTGCCGTCGCCGATTTTAATCAAAATTATGGTGTCAGCTTCCCTATTCGGATAGGCATTAACTATGGCCCGTTCTGGCTATCCTTCAATCAAGACTTAAAAGTTTTTGGCGATACGGTTAACGCATCTAGCCGCCTAGAACACTTAAATAAAACCTTAAAAACCCATATTTTAGTTAGTAAAGAGATTATCACTGAGCCTTCTGCATTTACGTTTAGATATTTAGGCGAATTTCAATTACGCGGACACGCCTCAACAGCCCCAGTTTATGAATTAATCGGGCTAACAGAACAACTGCCCGCTGAAACCTTAGATTTTATCACTCGCTTTCAAATCGCGATTTTGAATTTTGAAAACGAAAATTATCAACTCGCGCTTAAAGCATTAACCCAACTGTATTATGAAAATTTTAAAGACGGGCCAACCGAATATTATTTAACGCTTTGTAAAGCAAAAACATTCACAAATAATTAGTACTTGCAAGAAAACCCTCCCACAACTCGCATTGGCCTAGACGCTTTAGCACAAGGCTTAGCGCTAAACGCCTGGAATAGCTACGGTCGCTATGTACTTGAAAACGTCTGGCAGGCGGCCGTGCCGGTGTTTGCTAACAAAATAACCCACCAACAAGACAGCGCCCATCATTTGCATAGCGTAATCACCGAAGAGTCAAAATACCTCCGGCAAAGCCGGAGGCTTGAAAATGTGAACCGCTCAAAGCGGGTTAAAATATGTGCCACCCAAAGGGTGGCGATGCTCTAAAACAGACTCAGCTGTTCAATTCGCCTATCCTCTGCTTCTTGGTGCTTGATGTATTCTCGGACAGCGTCCTCATCTTTACCAACGGTTGAAACATAGTAGCCTCTCGCCCAAAAACTTTCTCCAGTGAAGTTTTTCTTTCGTCCCTGATAAGTAATAGCTCATAAATTATTTAACACTTTTATGCCTACAAGCCTCTAAAAAAGCAGGCTTACCTGTTAAAAGACTTTTGCACAGTTACTTAGTTACGAGCTATAGCTATGGCACTTTTACCTTTGATAAAACCAACCACTTGAGCCACCGAATATTTAGGTGGAATCAAGATCAGTATATGCACATGAGCCGACACCAAATGTCCTTCCAATATCTTGCACTCTTTCTGCAAAGCCAAATCCTTCAACAGTTCCCCCAAGTACCTCCTGAGTTCTTTGTAGAGACTTTTTTTCCTGTATTTGGGTATCCAAACCACATGATACTTACATTCCCATTTTGTATGTTTTAAACTTTCTGACGGAGTCATCGTTTGTTTCCTCAATCTTTTGAACTTTAGGCGGTTCACAGATTGCGAGACTCTCGATGATTACCGGAATTGTCAAACTTTGAGAGTCCCCCGGCAAAGCCGGGGGTTTACCCTTAATTAATTATTAATGCAAGCGGCTAACGGTCAACGCGACGCCGTTAAAACCGTGTTACTAGCCTTAGTCGAAGCGGAGCAAGCGGTGTTTGAGCCGTTATTATTAGCCCTACAAGCCCTAGACGACCGCAATATCTTATACCGCATCGCACGGGAAAAACGTGATTTAGTGTTAGATGTGATGGCGAAGATAAAGCCACCAGAACAGTAACAGCTAAAGCAATGATGCAACCCTTAAGGAATCGCCCATTTATGCAATCTCTTAGATGAAATATAATGGCGCTTTTAAAAACCGGAGTTTGCTTTGAAACCGATAAAAGTAGGTATATTAGGATTAGGCACGGTACTGTCTCTTATACACATCTGACGCTGCCGACGATACTCC
>CAWUNX010000188.1:0-7541 GCA_963923905.1 uncultured Methylocucumis sp. | reverse complement strand
TCTCTGGTCTCGTGGGCTCGGAGATGTGTATAAGAGACAGCCATGGATGATAGGATAACGTGCTTTTATCGTCTGATACGCCTGTGTTAACGACGCCAGCTCGGTTGCATCTGCTTGTATATACCAAGGTTTAGGGCCTAACTGACCTAAACGCGTTAAGCATTGTTCAAGCTCAGCATCCATAGCGCGACGCCCTAACCAAATCAGCTGGACGTGATAGGTTGTGATAACTTGCTCTGACCATGCCGTAGCAACACCGCCTGCACCGCCTAAGACCACGTAAACGCCACGTTGTTTATAAACCGGTGCTGCAGCAGGCATTGCATGAATAGGTACAAAAACACGCTGAAACCATTGGCCTGTCCTCAACGCTAAGCTATCTACGGCGCTCAATTCAACATTCAATACGTCATGTATCGGTAAGCTCGCCTCGTCATCCACATCGAATAAGCGTATCTGCCACGCGGGAAACTCTTTAGCGATAACGCCGCCTAGCGCATGAATACCGGCATGGGCGGGTTGTACGTGTTCAGACGTGAATACGGCTTGAGTGCGGGTGGTGACCAGAGTTAATACCAGTTTTTTTTCTGCCCATTCGTAAGCAATGAGCTTCTTGACCAGTTTAAACAGCGTTAACACGCCTTGCTCTTGAGCGGCAATGTTATCGGTATTGCCAGCGCTAGGTGCAAACCAGAGCACATGGCAAGAAGAACTTAGGCTATTCGCAGCCAACTCGCTTAATGCTAAAAATACCGCATTGTGCTGAAGCTGTTGAATACGCTGCTGCTGATCACGGTGGGCATTTAACACGATAAGCTGTTCAGCAAATCGTGTTGGGCTGTTAACCACACGGTGCTGCCAAATCGGCGCTAAGACTAAAGGCTTAGGCTGTGCGATAGCATCATGTTCAGGCGTTGCCGTCGGTAACCAATAGCGCTTTTTAGCGAAGGGATACGTCGGTAAGCTGGCACATTGCGGCTTTCCTGTAGAGTATAACGCTGACCAGGCTACAGATGCGCCTAAAGCCCACAATAACGCCAGCTTGTCTAGGTCGTGCTGGCTTAATGCCGATGCAATCGCGGTAGCTGTGAGCAACTGACGTTGTTCAACTGTAATGCCTTTGCTATGAAAATAATAAACGCCGTCTTGGCTGACTTGTTGCTGAAACTGGGTGAGTTTAGTGATTAGCTCAGACTTATCTTTAACCTTAATCGCTAATCGATACTCCATCGCTACCCTAGCTGTTTGCAAAGTAAAGCAGAGCTGGGTCAACGGAATCGCGATGCTTTCATCGCTAGTTAGCCACATTAAATAGCGTGCAACATATTGGCTTAATGCGTCAGCCGTTTTCGCAGATAACACAAATATCGCTTCAGCAACCCTTGCATTAGTGCTCGCATTGGCCGTTGTAGCGACATACTCACTGACAACCACATGAGCATTAGCCCCGCCTGAACCAAAACTACTCACGCCCGCTATTCGACCATAGGCATTAGCTGACCAAACGCGCTGTTCCGTGACAACGTAGAACGGCGTATTGCCTAACTCGATATGTGGATTTAACTGTTGGAAATGCAATAACCCAGGCAACTGTTGATGTTTTAGGCACAACACTGTTTTTAATAAGCCAACAATACCTGCCGCCGCCTCTAAATGACCTAGCTGGGTTTTAACAGCGCCTAAACCGCAAAGCTTTTCAGCGCTAATACCCTCATCAGCAAAAGCCTGTTTTATGCCTTGTACTTCAATCGGGTCGCCTAGCGCCGTACCGGTACCATGCGTTTCGATATAACTGAGTGCCTGTGGCTGAATGCCTGCATTACGCCAAGCGGCTTGCAACAAGCGTGCTTGCTGCTCAGGATTTGGCACGGTAACGCCCGCAGCCATACCACCATGATTGGTTGCCGAGCCGGTTAACACGGCGTGAATAATGTTATTGTCGGCTATTGCCGCTGACAAGGGTTTTAACAGTAATACCACAGCGCCTTCGCTACGCACATAGCCATTAGCACGCGCATCAAAGGTTTTACAACAACCATCGTCCGCTAACATACCCGCTTGTGCATAAGCGATGCTATTAGCTGGATGCAAGATTAAATTAACGCCACCGACTAAAGCCTGTTGACATTCACCAGCGCGTAACGCTTTTATCGCTTGATGTACCGCGACTAACGAACTGGAACACGCCGTATCCAGCGTTAAGCTCGGACCATGCCAATCAAAAAAATATGAAATACGATTAGCCAATAACGCTGCTGACGCGCCGGTACTGTAATGTGCTGCGCTCTCTAATGCAGATTGTTCTAATAGCCTGGCATAATCAGAACCACTCGCTCCTATAAACACGCCGGTATCGGTGTTGCTAACCTCGCTAGCCGCCAAACCGGCGTTTTCTAGCGCAGTCCAGCTTAATTCTAATAATAAACGTTGCTGCGGGTCCATTAACTCGGCTTCTGCGGCGGAAATCCGAAAAAAGGCTGCATCAAAACAAGTGACATCGTCGATAAAACCACCGTATTTAAGCCCTTGCTCGGTTGTCGGTAGCCAATCCCGATCTTGTATGCCGAGTTCACTAATCGCAGACTGTTGGCTAATTAACAACTGCCAAAACGCTTCTGGCGAATCAACATGACCGGGTAACCGGCAAGCCATGCCAATAAGCGCAATCGCTTCTTCTATAGCTTGTGCGGGATGCTGAACTAGACGCCTTGACGTCGAGTTTATCTGGTTTGGCAACGACAGAGCTTGGCTTAAATAAGCAGTAATTTTTGCTGCCGTGTTGTATTGGAAAAAAAATGCAGGTGGCAAGCTAATGCCGAATTGTGTAGTAATACGCTCATTGAGCTGTAATAAATCTGCCGAATCTAAGCCCATTTCCATCAGCGGACGCTCTTGGCTAAAAGCCGCCTGTTTTGCAGCACCCAGTCCAGCCAGGATTAGCTCATGCACATGTTGAGTTAACGCATCTAAGGACACGTTATTGGCATTGTTTACTGCACTATAATCAACACGCTGAGGGCGACGCTTAAGTAATTCATAATGAATAATAATTCCGGCACGTTGCTCATGAGTCACCGTAAGCCGGTAATCAGGAATAACCCCAGCCAGACTAGCGCCGTGTGCTTGATGGAAACGCAAAATAGGATCGATTAAAAAACCATGTTCATCCTTATACTGTAGATAATCCGCTAATGTCATCGCTCCAGGTTTAACTCCAGCTTTGACTAACGATACCGCAACAACGCTGTTCACCCCCATTAGCCCCAGGTATTGCAACATAAACTCTAACAACTCGTCGCCTAAACCATGTTGCTGCCTATCTGGCTTAATATTGACGGCTAATAACTGTCCGATAGCGCCGTTGTCCTGATGTAACGCTTCAACAGAAGTCATCGTATGCTGTGACAATGCGTCTACGCCATTAATACGCTGCGAATAAATTACACCGACCACAGTATCATTTAACACAACAACTAATTGCCCGGTGGGATTTACCTGCAAACGCCGCTGAATTGTATCGACAGAGGCTTGTAAAGTCGGTAGCCAACACTGTTGCTCTAACGCAACTAACTCAGCTAAATCGGCAGGTTGCGCGGGTCTAATTTTATACGCTCTAGCGCTCATAACTAAAGACTTAGGGTTAGCTCGTGCGGTATTTAAATCAAATGCTACTGGAAATAAGCCCTGAGCTGCGGCTGTTAACAACGCCTCGCATGACATGTAAAACTCCTTTAACTAACGCCTAGCGTCTAATCGTATTCGTGGTCTATGAAGATAAGCGCTGTTACCAGCTTTTAGGCTTAAAATCTTTGGGGGTTTCGATAATAAATTGCTCGTCATGAATTCCCGCCATGTAAAAACCATTGGCTAAGGCCTCTTGCCGTAAATCTTCCGACGCATCGACCACGGCGAGCATACCGTAAAGTTTCTTGTCTTTATGCTCCGGCGCAAACTGCCGAAAGCGTTTTAAAATAGTCTGTAATTGCGTAATGCCTTCAGGGCGTAAATGGCTTTTAACCTCGACAATAAATGCCTCGTTGCGCTCGGAATTAGCATAAGCAAACACGTCTAATTCCAGCGTATCACCACCTTTTTTAATTTTCACTCTAGGCGTAACGAATTCCATGCCAAAACGCTCCGTTAAAATTTTCGTCATCGATGGAAACGCCATCCCTTCGGTAAACCCACCAAATTTCTCGCCTAAACCGCCAATTTGCTTACCTAACTCTTTAAGTTGATGGCGTAATTGCCGGTCAGTTTCTTTTAACTGCTTATCGGTTTCTTGCAACTGCCTATTAGTTTCTTGCAACTGTCTATCTGTCTCTTTTTGGGATAAGCGCAGCTCAGCAATATTCTTACCAGTTTCGCGCAACGCTCTATCTGTCTCTTTTTGCGATTCTTGAATTTGTTTCTCTGTCTCTTGAAACAATCGGTCTAATCGGTCAAACATTTTAAGTGTTTCTTGTTGCCTATCGGCAAGACTCGCTACTAACGCTTTTAATTCATCATCCGTCATAATGCACTCCGAACAGTAATACTCAGCAAACGTCTATAATAGGTCATTCATGTATAATTCTAACAGCAACCAATCTCTGGGGAATAACAAAATGGCGGCTAACCCTTACCCGGCATTACTTATTTTACTATTAATCATCCATACCGACTTAGCCCGCGCAGACTGGCAACCCGTCTTAACCCTAAGCACAGCCATCGAAAATTTATCTCCCATCGATAACCGGACTGCCTGGATTATGACATCGGACCACAAAATAAAGATTACCCAAGACCAAGGTCTAAACTGGTCTAGTGCACGCATTAAAGGTTTAGATAGCAACAGCAATTTGCAACAACTTGTCGCGCTCACACCTCAGCAAGCATTATTAGCCGCTTATACTTACCATAATGACACAAACAGCTTTACTAGCCATATCTACAAAACTCAAGACGGAGGCAAACATTGGCGTAAAGTATTTAGCTTAAATCATCTATGCTTATTTCAAATGGCAATGAGTAACTCCAAAGCGGGCGTTATGACCGTCAATATCGAGCCATTTAGTAATAGCACAAACTCAGGACATCGCTTGTTAAAAACCTTGGATACCGGTGAAACCTGGCGTGAAGACACGCTCACCGACCCCAGCGATGATTTTTACATTCAGGATATATTCGTCAAAAATCAGCAACTTTGGCTTTACTCTGATAACAACATTTATTATTCCAGCGATTTTGGGCAGCACTGGCAACACGAAGCGTCGCCGTCCGAGGATGGTCGCTCACAATTCATGCAATTTCAAAATTCTGAACGCGGTATTTTTAACGCAACCGCTTTAATCGACTTATACCGAAAAACCGAAACAGGAGGTTGGCAGCATATAGGTCAACCGCCTGGCTCAAATCCATTAGGCGGCGCGGTCACAGCCCTGGTAACTAACGGCAATGAATGCTGGTTAACTGAAGCGCTCGATAGTTTAGATAATTACTATTCAAATGATTACTGTGCTAGTTTTAAACCGTTTAGAGTCGATAAAACGCAAGCTTTTCTTGAAATAAAACAACCACGGCTAGGCAACATCTTATGGGCAAGAACGCAAAAACGGGTATTTATCCATAAAATACACCGCCATTAACCCTGGTCGGACAGTCGGTAAGTTAAATCCATGTGCGGCATTTTCGGAATCCTAGGCCCTTACTCACCCGAACACGCGCGTTCGGCGTTTGCTATGCTTGCTCATCGAGGGCGTGATTACAGTGGCATTATCGAAGAACCTGAGCTTTTTCTTGCTCACCACCGGTTAGCCATTACCGACACTCATGCACGCGCCCATCAACCCATGCGACGCGGCAATTTATTACTCAGCTTTAACGGCGAAATTTATAATCACCGGCAATTACGCCAAACATTAAAAACTGAAACCTGGCAAACCGAAAGCGACGCGGAAGTGATACTCGCGGCATATTCAACCTGGGGCATAGACTGCGTACAACATTTTGATGGTATGTTTGCTTTTGCCTTATTGGATGGAGACAAACTATATCTAGTGCGCGACCGTTTTGGTGAAAAAAGCCTGTTTTATCATTTAACCCCGCAAGGGATACTATTTGCCTCGGAACTCAAAGCCGTTAAGCCGTTTTTAACCAACGTGCGCCTTAACGAAGACGCGCTACACTCGTATTTAGCATTTTTAGCCCCTACGCCACCGCATACGTTTTATCAAGGCATAGAAAAACTCGCCAGTGGCGAATGGCTGTGTTATCAACGCGGGCAACTAACCCGCCAACGTTATTACCAACCACTGTCTTGCCCAGCCTCTGTCATCACCGACGCCACAACCGCATTAAACCTGATTGAGCACCAGCTACATGACAGCCTACGCAGTCGTTTAGACACACAAGCCCCCGTAGCGGCGTTATTATCCGGCGGCCTAGACAGCGCGATGATTTGCGCACTCGCCGCTGAACAAGGTAAAAAACTGCCCACGTTTACCTTAGGCTATCAAGGCTATGGCCGTGATGACGAACGTATGAATGCTAAAATCACCGCTACCGAGCTAGGTTTAGAACATCATGAGGTTGTGATTAACCAGGATGATTTTGCTGAGCAACTAAACGCTGTCTTAACGCATCTCGATGAACCGCTGAACGACCCGGCAGCGATTCCTTTGTACATACTGATGCAACACATCGCCGCACAAGGCTTTAAAGTCGTACTAAGCGGCGAAGGCAGTGACGAATTATTTTTAGGCTATAGGCAATATTTTGAATGCTTAGATATTGAGCAACTCACCCAACTTAAGCATAAAAACTGGTTAAAGAATTATTTCCATGCCCATTTTTCCATGCATAAAGAATGGGAATGGTATAAACGCGTTTTTGATGACACGTTGTTATTTCGCACTTCTGGCGAAAAATTTACCGATTTACAGCAAAATCGGTTGTTGCGGCAAAATATTCGCGATAACGCTTCACTACGTTTTTTAGCGCCTTACCGAACCGCTTTTGAACACAGCGGTCATCAACATCCGGCGCAATGGTATAGCTTTATCGATTTACAACTATTCGTTGGCGAACATTTCTTAACTAAACTAGACCGCGTTTCCATGGCGCATACGCTAGAAGCCCGCGCGCCATTTTTAAACCATCACTTAGCCGACTTAGTATTATCCATAGACCCGCGGCTCAGAATTGGCGAAAGTAAAAGCAAAGCCTTATTAAAACGCATCGCGCGCCAGTATCTGAGCGAACCTATCATCGCGCGCAAGAAAAAAGGTTTTGCTTATCCTTACTTGGCCTGGTTGTTAGCCACATCGGGTTTAGAGTTAATCGAAAGCGTCAATGCTAAAACCGGATTGTTTAATGAAGATGCATTAACACAATGTCTTGACATGGGACGCAAAGGCAAAATTAAACAACATATCTGGGGGTTATATGTGTTGTCTCATTGGCTTAGGCGGGAGATGTTATAAGCTAACCATCGCCTGGCTAACCTTGGTTAGGCTATTTCCGAAATTTAAAACCCCCAGTCTTAAAATTTAAGAAGGGTG
>CAWUNX010000187.1:0-7544 GCA_963923905.1 uncultured Methylocucumis sp. | reverse complement strand
GAGACAGAGTTGACATGGGTCCCGTCGAAGAAGTTTGCTCGGCATTTACCCCGGCGGAATGGCGGAAAGAGCAAGTCGTTGATGGCGTTACTATACAAGCCTCACATTTGTGTAACCCAGACAACCCCGCCGATATTGCCGCTTTTGTAAAAGGCACTAATAATATTTCTATGGATACGCTGATGCAAACTCAGCTAGCTGCAGACGCAATCACTGTGTCGGATGACTTAGACGGCGATGGTGACCCCGATAAAATCATTATTAAACTTGAAATCGTCGAGCTTAACGGGCATTCGCCGGATGTAAAAACGCCGATTACCACCTTCGACATTGCTCCGGGTATTCAGCCTACGTTTTGGGTATATGCGCCAAAAACGCGTGATATGTCTACGCTAAGCCTATACGAACCAGAAGCCAATCCTCTACTTAGAGTACCTTCGCCCGTCATTCGCGTAGAACAAGACGATATTTTATGGATTGTGTTAGAAAACACGCATTACATGCCGCATTCTATCCATTTACACGGTGTTGACCATCCATTTATGGATCACGGCGGCAATGGTAACGATGGTGTCGGCCAAACCAGCAATATGGACACAATGCCTGGCGATAGTAAAACCTATGTCATTAAGCCGCGCCAAGCTGGCACCATGTATTATCACTGCCATGTGCAACCCCATACCCATATTCCTATGGGCTTGCAAGGCATTTTAGTGGTTGAAGAAAACCGTCCTAATAATTGGGTGCAATCATTAAACGTCGGCGCAGGACAAGTACGCCATCCATCGGTCGCAGTATTAGAAAAATACGACCGTGAATATGACTTACATTACCAATCCGCTGATAAAGAATTGCATGATTATGTTGCGCGCTCTGCTAACGATCCACGTTTAGTCGCGAAACACATGAACATGGAATACGATATTACTGATGCCTCTGATGACTATTACATGATTAATGGTCGTGCCTTCCCTTATTCATTACGCGAATCCATTATTGAAATGGAGCAAGACAAAAAAGTTAAGCTACGCGTATTAAACGGCCATACCGAAAGCTTAGCTTTGCATATTCACGGGCATAAGCCCACGATTACCCATTACGATGGTGTCGATAACGGTCCTAGCTCGTATATTACGCGTGACGTACACGGCATGACCCCTGCACAACGGATAGATTTAGAATTAAACGGCTCTGACGATGGTTTGCATAGCTTTGGCCAAGGGATATGGATGTACCATGACCATGTTGAGAAAGCCTTTACCACTAACGGTCAAGGCGAAGGTGGTAGTATTAGCTTAGTGGTTTATAAAGATTATTTAGACGAGCGCGGCATTCCTAAAGCTAACGGTATGAGCTTAGCGCAATATTTCACCAAATCATTTTGGCAAAAAAACTACCCAGTCTGGCAAGATTACGATGCTTGGCATAGCCTAGGTTTACCCGATGTCAATGCTCCGTACCAACCGGCAAAAGTGGCTGTGCAAACTACACCGATTAAACCCTCTGATAGCGCAACTAACGCCAATACCAACCAAGATTCGCCGTTTAGCAATTTATTGTTCGGTTTAATCCTAGGTGGATTGTTATACGCCGCTTATGTGAAAAAAGAGTTATTAATCAACTACGGCTTAAAAGCTTATGATTATGGTCTTAAATTGATAAAAAAATAGTGGTTAAGATTGCCGCCTGAGTCCAATCAGGCGGCATACTGATAGCCCTTAAAACTGATAGCTAATACCTAAATCATAACCTTCTAAGCTATTGGAATCTTCGATACTAAAAATATATTTCGCACTAAAAGAAATCTTATCAGCCATACCAAACGAAACTTTTTTTAGCCAAGCGACATCTTCGATAGTACCGATTTGAAAGCCAATTTCGTTGTATTGCCTAGAAAACACCTTAGAACCAAAAAACTCAGTGTCGGTAAAAAAGCCCATTAGATTTAGCTTATGTCCCAACACATCGTAAGGTAAATTTTTACCTACAAAAAAGCCATTCTTCAACACGTAATTGCTTATATCAGGATCAGAATCCACATCACCAACATTCAATGGCAAGGTTTTATAATAACCAAACATGTTAGCCATTGATAAGCTATAGTCATTAACATTCACACCGTAATTGCTAGTAATAGACGCCGAAAAAATCTGTCCTGCACTGACTAAATCGGGCGAACCAATAATGCCGTAGCTTAACCCAGGCGTTAAACTCCAATGGTCATTAATAGGATGTAAATACCCTATTCCCAAGCCTCCTTGATACGACTCGGCATTACCTACCGCTACATAGTTAAATTGTCCATTAACCAACAGTTTTTTGCGCGGATCATTAGAATCTACATTAAATGAAGTACTAATTGGCACGTTAATCACCGAAATATCGATACCGTCTTGCGTATAATTTCCACCACCTACGCCAACCAAGAACGGATTGACTTGCACTCCGCTAGCCGTACGGGTCGCGCCTGCCGCGCATGACGTACACCCTCGTTGGAAATCGCTAAACACCATTTGCCCTTGCAAACTGGTAACATTGCCTGCTAATGGGTCAGTCGCAGACGTTGCAATGAGTTCTTTTGATATTTTGCTTAGTGTGCCATCAATATTACGTCGTAAATAGCGCTCTAACATATCAGCGCTTTTCGTTCTAGTTGCCCCTTTAAAAGTTTTCAGAATACCTAAACGATCAACTCTAAAAGTTAATTCAGTGCTGTTTTCTGCAAAAACCGTGGTAAACGGTAAGCCCCTAAAGTTTGACTGCGCCGTTACATAAGCACTATTTGAATAATTATCAAAACCATTGGTTAATACCTTCTCCTTAAATTGATCAAATAAATCTTGTCCGACATCAAAACCAAAGGTTTTTGTTTCTTCAATGTTCTTTTTAATGTTATTGACCGTAATCGTTGTTTCAAAAATTTCTGCGCTTACACAAACAGGTAAACTCATTAACGCAATAAGAGCTGCATATTTTTTCATAGAAACCTTCAACACTTTGTTATTATTAACAATAATGTGCAATCACACATATGAAATTAAATGTTAAAAACGAGAGCAATACTCTATCGAGCCCCTTCTATTGACCCTCGCTAACACTATAACGCATCTTGTAAAAGTTAAATACTACTTCCATTTTTAAAAAGCAGCTTTACCTATTCGACCTAAGCCTTTGTGTGATACTCTTTAGAGCATCTCATTGTGAAACCGTATAGAGAACGTGCAAGAAAACAACCCTACTTTTATTGTTGGCATAGACTTAGGCACGACACACACTGTTGTGGCTTATGCTAAAAATCATCTGGCGAATCCTGAAATTAACATTTTCCCCATTCAACAGCTAATTGCTCCAGGCCAAGTTGAAGCTCAACCTTTATTACCTTCTGTGCGTTATCACGCAGCTGAAGGCGAGCTAGCAGCACAGGATATTAACTTCTCACCCACTGACGACCACGCTGTTTTAGGACAAGCCGCTAGAGTATTAGGTGCTAAAACCATAGGCCGATTAGTCACTAGTGCCAAAAGCTGGTTATCCCACCCATCCATTGACCAAGAAGCTAGCATCTTACCGTGGGGGGCTAGCGATGATGTTAAAAAAATATCGCCACTTAATGCTAGCGCCAGCTATTTATCGCATATTCGAGCGGTTTGGCGGCATAGCTTTCCTGATGCTCCGCTAGAGCAACAAGAGATTGTTATTACCGTTCCGGCTTCTTTCGATGAAGCCGCTCGCGCCCTTACTATTGAAGCCGCAAAACTCGCTGGTTTAAATAACGTAAGACTGCTAGAAGAGCCTCAAGCGGTTTGTTACGATTGGCTACGACAGAATCAAACACAATTAAAACAAGCCTTAAACCGAGTGCAATTATTGCTTATCTGTGATGTTGGTGGCGGTACCACTGATTTAACGCTCATTAAAGTGGATTCTCATGGCGTTGAGCCTAAGTTAACACGCATAGGGGTAGGCGACCATTTAATGCTCGGTGGCGACAATATCGATTTAACCCTAGCGCATTTAGCCGAATCTC
This sequence comes from uncultured Methylocucumis sp., assembly GCA_963923905.1. GTDB lineage: Bacteria > Pseudomonadota > Gammaproteobacteria > Methylococcales > Methylomonadaceae > Methylovulum. The sequence continues at coordinate 3,517 of CAWUNX010000187.1, read as the reverse complement.
GCCTCGCCCAACCTGAGCAACGTTTATCTACGTCAGAGTTTTCCCAACTATTAGAACAATGCCGTATTGCTAAAGAACGCTTACTGACTGATAACGCGCCAGAACACACCAGCGTAGCATTACTAGGCGGCGGGTCCAAACTTATTGGACAAACACGCCGCACCGAATTAACCCGAGCAGAAGTACAGCAAATTGTGCTAGAGGGATTTTTTCCATTATCAGACTTATCAGAGCTACCTAACCGTAAACGTAGCGGCGTTGTTGAGTTCGGCCTGCCTTACGCTTCGGAACCTGCTATTAGCAAGCATATTGCTGCATTTTTACAACAGCATCAAAGCGCCTGTCAGCAAGCTTTACACAACACCCGCTATGTGCCCGATGGGCTATTGCTAAACGGCGGTGTTTTTAGAAGCAAAGCATTAAGCAAACGCATCGTGGACTTGCTAAGCCATTGGCGAGAGCAACAACCACCGACGTTATTACAGAACCCACACCCGGAGCTAGCCGTCGCTTATGGCGCGGTGAGCTATGCGCTAGCAAGACAAGGCAAGCAGCTCAAAATCGGGGGCGGATCAGCACGCAATTATTTTTTACTGATTGACACTAACACTGACCAGCAACAAGGTGTTTGCGTGTTGCCTAGAGGTAGCGAAGAAGGTGATGAAGTCATCTTGCCTAATCAACAATTTTTATTGCGCTTAGGTATGCCCGTACGCTTTCATCTGGCATCACTGACAGGTGGTAACAACGACTATCAGCCAGGTGATATGGTGACTATCGATGAGTCATTTCATTCCTTGCCACCGTTAGCTGTTGCACTGGAATACTCGACCACAGCAAACACTATCAACGCAACTGAAGTAACCGTTAGCTTATCCGTCACACTCACTGAAGTAGGCACCTTAAAAATTCAATGCGTTTCTGTTGCTAATAATCAACAACGTTGGGATGTAGAATTCCGGGTTCGCAATAAAGGCAACGCTGCTGAATTCAGCTCGGTTAACGCACTATCAGCGCAACAAGTTGAATTGATAGACAATAAAATACAAACCGTATTTGGTAGCCGCTCCAAACAAGCAGACCCTAATGCGGTAAAAAACTTGCGCACGGATTTAGAAAAAATCTTAGCGCAACCACGGTTAGAATGGAGCACTGAGGTTCTACGCGAGCTATTTGCTATGCTGCTAGCAGGCAGTAAATACCAGCGCCGCTCACCTGCACACGAACGTGTCTGGTTGAGTCTTATCGGTTTTTGCTTAAGACCCGGTTTTGGTTATGTGTTAGATGATTGGCGGGTAGAACAACTATGGAATCGTTACCCGCTAGGCATTCAATTCGTTAATGAAATTCAGAATTGGACAGAATGGTGGACACTATGGCGGCGTATTGCGGGAGGCCTACATACCGAAGCGCAACAACAACTATTTGCCGATCTTGCCAAATATTTAGACCCTGCTACTGCAAGACAACCTAGTATTGCCAAACAACTTAAAATGCGTGGTTATGAAGAAATCGTGCGTTTAGCCGCCTCATTAGAACGTTTAACCATAGCGCAAAAATTAGAGCTGGGTAATTGGCTAGTTAAACGTCTTGAAAAAAGCGGCGAACCTGACCAAACCTGGTGGGCCTTAGGCCGTATAGGAACGCGTATTCCTGCACATGCTAGCAGCCATAATGTGATTCCCGCTGAAGAAGCGGAAAAATGGCTAGCATTGATGCTAGAGCAAGATTGGAAAAAGTCCCCTCATATTGGCTTTGCCGCAACGTTATTAGCCCGAAAAAGCGGCGATAGGCTACGCGATATTCAAGACGATTTGCGCGACAAGCTGAGTGCAAAACTAAGAAACAGCAAAACACCCGCCAATTGGATAGAGCTAATTGAACAAGTGAAAGAACTCGATGATAAAGAATCTAAACAATTCTTTGGTGAATCTTTGCCACCTGGATTGAAACTGATTAATCAGTAAAAAGGTTCACGGCGGGTATTTAATACCGCCGTGATGCTGAAACAACAGACTAAACCGGATTTAAATTTTCGTCGTCGTACAATCTGGTTTTTTTCCAACCGATAAATTTTTCATCGTGAAATTCCAGATCGTTATCAATAGCATATTCGTAACAACTTCTGAATAACCGCGCTGTTCTAAAAGCATGCAATTCATCGTCAGCCGATACCTTTTCGACATTGCCTACTTGGAATGTCTTATTTCTTGCCTTGCCGTTACATACCCAAAACACCGTATAGCATAAATAGCTTTTATCTTTACGATGATCGAATTTAATCGTTCTTGAAACACCGGTTACGCCGGTTGTTGTTTTATTTTTGGGTGGTTTAAGAAAGCGAGTTTTGCTGCCTTTTAAAACCACAAGCATTTGATCGCGCCAAGCAATAGCTGCTTGTAATGATTTGCTTTTATTGCCCCAAAGCTTATGAGAAAAATAACGGCTACTTTCTTTTCCGCGTCTTACGATACGAACTTGAAAGCCGAACACATCAGGTTCTGTTATGTGTTTAATTTTTTCCATGGTTTAACTCTCCATAAAAGTTATAAAATAGCTAGTAACAAGGTTGCACCGCCTTAGTGTTATAGTAAACTCCAGTTTGGTAACTGGCTTGTCATAATTATCGCCAAAGCTAAGGCAAAAGCAAGTAAAAAATTTCAACACTAGACAATTACCGACCGAACTGGTGTAGAATAGGGTTCATGCCACATAATTAAGTGGCTGATGATAGCAATAAACCCTATATATTTCAACATTATGGAGTAATCAATGAGCGTATTAGTTGGAAAACAAGCACCTGATTTCACTGTTCCCGCTGTATTAGGTGACGGTCAAATCGTTGACTCTTTCTGCTTTTCAGAAGCAACTCGTGGTAAATATGCTGTTTTATTTTTCTACCCGTTAGATTTTACCTTCGTTTGCCCTAGCGAGTTAATCGCGTTAGATCATCGCATAGACGAATTCAAAAGCCGTAGCGTAGAAGTTATTGCCGTATCTATCGACTCTCATTTCACTCACAATGCATGGCGTAATACCCCTGTTAACAAAGGCGGTATTGGTCCAGTTCGTTATACCATGGCTGCCGACATTGCCCACGGTATTTGCAAAGACTACGATGTCGAAGCGGCCGCGCCTGCTGTTGCTTACCGTGGTACATTCTTAGTCGACCGTAGCGGTGTTGTCCGCCACCAAGTCGTCAACGATTTGCCATTAGGTCGCAACATGGATGAGCTGTTACGCATGGTCGATGCCTTACAATTCCATGAAGAACACGGCGAAGTCTGCCCAGCAGGTTGGAATAAAGGCGATGCGGGCATGAACGCGAGCCCAGCAGGTGTTGCTGAATATTTAGACAAAAATGCAGATAAACTGTAAGCGTTAATTTGCCGACGAGGCAAGCGTAACTCTCGCTTGCCTCAACAGCGAAAAATCGATAATTCTAATGTGATTTCTTCGCTAAATCAGCTAATAATTTTTTCCGAATCAAATAAGCAGCTGTAATCGCACAAAGCGC
>CAWUNX010000186.1:0-7560 GCA_963923905.1 uncultured Methylocucumis sp. | reverse complement strand
GCAGCGTCAGATGTGTATAAGAGACAGGGCTGACGCTGCAACAAGAAGAAAAAACTGTCGTGCTGAATGAATTGGATGTCTGGTTAAGCACGCATACCGCTGATGAGACGTTACTTAGCCAATTTCCAGCCACTAAGGAATTACAAGCCCTTAGAATGGAATTGATTGAGTCCAGCGCAAAGTTAAAATCCGTCGAGCGTTTTGTTAAACAAGCTGAAGCCGGACTTAAAAGCAATCAAACCGAACAAAATAAAACCGAAGCTCAGCACAGTCAGTTAACCGAGCAACTCAGCCAAGCTGAAACCGACTTGATTGACTGTTTAGAGGGTTATGAGTTATCGGCGTTAACCGAGCTCAAAAGTGAACAACAAGAGCGGGTACAGCGTTTTCAAGAATTGCTTAATCTAGCGACAACCTACACTAAACTCGCCGATCAAGGCTCTGGACTTTTTTCGTTATTCAAAAAGAATAATCTTGGCGTCCGCACGATTGACGAGATTACTGTTGATATAGAAATGGTTAAAACCGAAACCGCGCGCGAAGAAAATATTAAACGCGCGTTGGAACAAGCCATTATCCGCGAAGGCTTGATGAAAAAAATGGCACCTGACCGCCAGCATTTGCACTCAGGTAAGCCTTGCCCTTTATGCGGTTCATTGCAACACCCTTATTTAACGCAACCGCCGCAGCCCACTAACTCTAAGCAGGCCTTAATCGACCAGCAAGTGAAGTTAAAAACGCTGGCTAATCGCACCGCGCGTTTGCAACAAGAGCTGCGCATCACGCAGAAAACCAACGAAAACAATAGTGCTAAACACAATGAACTTAACCAATTAAGGTCGCGTTGGCTAGGTTTATGTAATCGCTTAAATGTCGTCGAAGCGGATTTAACGATTGATAATTTAAAGTTAATGCAGCAACATCTTAACGATGAAACCTTTGAACTCAATACAATCAATGGCTTATTAAGCCGTTATCAAGCGCAACAAACGGCGATAGCTAAACTTAAAACCCGCCTAGAAAAAAATGCAGAACTTAAGCAGTTTTTACAAACCACTGCCGAGCGCTACGCTAACGACTATCAAAACTACTCAGAACAGCAACAAGCACTGACTAAAACCGTACAAACGCTGACCGAAGCAGAGCATGAGTTAGCGCTTAAAGTCAATGAGCAATTAGAGCAACTGGGCGAAAAAATTCCTAGCAAGGGTAAAGAAGCCGCGTTCTTTGACAGACTGAACACCCGACGTCAAATTTACCAAAGCTATCTGGACAAACGCAGTTATGTGCTTGACGAACTAGCCGTGTTAGAAGCTAAGCAACAACAGTGTAAAGCCGAAATCGACCGTGCCAATCAGCGCATGGACGAGCATGTCGATACCCTGCATATTGAAGAGCAAATTGCTTTTCAATTGCAGCTTATTGATAAACAACAGATTTTACAAGAACAGCAAAACCATTTAGCGCAACAAACCGCGCAATTAGCGATGCTGAACGCGCAATTAGACCAAGCCCTAAGTCAATCTGAGCTACAACAACGCGATGAACTCAAACGACGCTTAGCACAATTAGATAAAATCCCTGGCGTGCAAAACCGTTTACAACAACGCCTATCTGAGCTAAATAACGCCCATAATGAACTCACGCGTAGCCAACAAAACTTAGAATCGTTACAAACGCTGTTAGCGGCTGGCCCTGCCAAAGAAACCTTACAAGAAACCTTACACAGCAAGCGCGAACAAACGGAAATAGCCTTATTAGAAGTGCAACGTGTCGAGAAACTGTTAAAAGAACAACAACGCTTACGCCAACACTATGAGACGGCGCTGAGAATGTATCAACAACAACAGCAACTTGCAGCCCCCATCTTAGAACAAGGACAGCTATTAAAACCCGAATCCGGCCATGCGCTTAGACGCCATGTGCAAGCGCAATTTATTGGCCAATTATTGGATAAAACCAATGCCATACTGGAAAAAATCAGTCGTCGTTATTATCTACGGCAAGCACCTAGCGAACATGGTTTAGCCTTAGATATAGAAGACACCTATCAAACAAGCCTACGCCCTCCCAAAAGCTTATCCGGTGGTGAAAGCTTCGTCGTCAGTTTAGCACTGGCCCTAGGCCTATCAGAACTCGCCAGCAACGGTAAATCCATAGACACGTTATTCTTAGATGAAGGGTTTGGTAACCTAGACAGTGAAACCTTATACACGGTAATTTCAACCCTAGATAAACTGCGCCAACAAGGCAAAAGCATAGGCGTTATTTCGCATGTCGAAGCGGTACAAAAGCGTATTAAAGCGCAATTGCAAGTGGTTAAAAAAGCGAATGGGTATGGGGAGTTGAAGAAGGCATCGTAGGGAGGATTTGCCAACAGATAATTCGTCAACTCGTAAGGCAATTCCGCGCTAGCAAACCTCTGTCTGCGCTCAAAATGACAGATTGCCTGACCGAATCCGCTGGACAGCACTACAGAATAAGCCCTTATTCTGTAATTACAATGGAAATATTAACTTCATAATTCAGTATCCAGCTAGGTTTTATAGGAATATAATTTTTTTGCCTAACCAGCACTTAGAGTAATTGTTACTCTATGCCACCTGAAGAAATCCAGCCGGAGGTAAAGCATGAAAACGTTAAAAATTAGTACCATTGCAAAAACATTAGTCATCGGTTCGTTGTTGTGCGCAACAGGTGTTATGGCATCAGAATTTGGCACGGGCAAGATCAATGCAATGGCTTTTGCCAAAAATGACCTCATTGTTGATATGACAAGTACGGAAGAAACGCAAGTTCCTGATATGACCGTGTCGTTTAAAGGGCAAGGTTATGCTATCGTCAGGTTTTGCGCCAACGGTAATATGTTTGGTACAGGTTCTGGCGCTACCCAAGTAACTGCGCAGCTAGATGGCGTACAATTAGGTGATGAAATTCAGTTCTTCACCATTAATGATTCTGCCGCTTCACCGCGTTGCTTCGAATGGATTACGGATTCGCTTTTGCCAGGCACACATACAGCAACAATTTTTGCCAGACTAACAGCGACAACAGGTGCCGAGCTTGTTGGCCGCTTTCATGATAGCGTATTAACTGTGCACTATAGGATTGCACCGAATAAACGCTAGCTAACATTTAAAATCCAAAAAAATACATCCCAAGACGCTTTATGAGTCGACCGGAAAGAGGATGACGGGGCTTCCCGTCACCTCTTCCACACCACAGAATATGATGTCTTCTGCATCCTCGTCTGAATCAACAGCCTGCCCGTAAGACAGTTTCACAGTCAAAAACCACCACCAAACAACCCAACAACACTATTTCAACGTATTGACATAACTTTTTAAATAAGCCGCAAAATCGTCTTTTAGCTCTTTATGCAATAAACCATATTCTACGGTGGCGATTAAAAAGCCTAATTTTGAGCCGCAATCGTAACGCTTACCTTCAAATTCAAACGCTAAAACTTGCTCATCTTTCATTAAGTCGGCTATTGCGTCGGTTAATTGAATTTCACCACCGGCACCGCGTCCGGTGTTTTTAATTTTATCGAAAATAGCCGGAGTTAAAATATAACGCCCCACCACTGCTAGATTTGATGGCGCGACTTCAGGCTTAGGTTTTTCCACGATTAAATCAATCGGCGCGTACTTACCGGTATATTCGCCGGTTTTAACAATCCCGTAACTGCCGGTATCTTGTGGATTAACGCGCTCAACGCCTAATACGGATGATTGAGTTTGTTCATACAATTCAACCATTTGCTTAATACAGCCCCGGCTACCATCTTCGATTAAATCATCAGGTAAAATCACGGCAAAGGGTTCGTCGCCGACGACAGGACGCGCGCAATACACGGCATGACCTAAACCTAAGGCTTCTGGCTGACGAATGCACACATACGAGACATGGGCCGGCATAATATCGCGGATGATTTTAAGTGTTTCCAGCTTGTTTCTGGCTTCTAACTCTTTTTCCATTTCATACGCTTTATCGAAATGCTCAGTAATCGAGTTTTTAGTACGCCCGGTGATAAACACCATCGTATCAATACCAGCGGCAACCGCCTCTTCTACAGCGTATTGCATTAAGGGCTTATCAACGATAGGCAGCATTTCTTTAGGTATGGCTTTCGTGGCGGGTAAAAACCGTGTGCCTAAACCGGCAACTGGAAAAACTGCTTTGCTAATTTTTTTGCTCATGAATATTCCTTACAGTAAGGTAAAAAAAGAAGATATTAGAAGTAAGCACCAACATTGGGCATTATAATTAAAACATCATAGGTATTCTTATCATTTACAGGCCAGCTAATCATCGCGCAATTAAAGGTGATTAATAATTCTCACACTTACCAACTGCCCTTCTGCCACGCCTGCGCATTCTATCGGTAGCCTAATCAAGCAATTGGCTTTAGCCATTGTCATTAATAAATGCGAACCTTGTGGGCCTGCGGGGACAACGGTCAATCTGCCCTTATCATCGTGGCTTAACAGTCCAAATTGATATTCTTCACGCCCTGGCGATTTTTTTAACTGCTTTAAGCTAATGGCAGATAGCCATAGTGGCGGCTGAACAATAGCGCCGGTCAGAGCAACCAACGCCGGTGCTAACAACTGCTGAAAGCCCACATAAACAGCCCCAGGATTACCCGGTAAGCCGAAAAAATAACTACGACCTATACGACCAAACGCAAGCGGTTTACCCGGCTTCACCGCTATTTTCCAAAAATCTATCGAACCAATGTCTACCAATACCGCACTGATAAAATCAGCTTCTCCCACCGAAGCGCCACCTGTGGTAATAATCACATCATAGTCGCTAGCGGCTAGCTTAAGATGTTCAGCGATTAATGCCTTATCATCCGGCAATGCACCACCGTAATGCGCATTAAAGCATGCATCGGTCAGTAATGTTTGCAATAAATAACGGTTGCTGTCATAGATTTGCCCTAGTTGCAATGATTGGCCTAACTCAACGAGTTCATCACCGGTAGAAAAATACACTACATTGACCTGACGCAGCACATCAACGGTGCGAATACCCGATGCCACCAACAAACTAATATGCGCAGCGGTTAGTTTTGTGTAACGCGTACAGAGCATGTCATGTTTAGCAACATCTTCACCGGCTGCGCGAATGTTTTGATGGCAACGGATATGGGCGGGCACGTCAATCTGCTCATCGACGACTTGGACCTGTTCTTGCATCACCACCGAATCCAACCCATCAGGCACCACTGCGCCGGTAAAAATACGCACGCAAGCACCGCGTGGCACATGGCCTAAAAAGGGCTTACCCGCCCATGCCGTACCGACTAAACGTAAATGCACACCTTGCTGCTCAGGTTTGTCCTGACTGTTAAACGCATAACCATCCATCGCGGCATTACAGTAATGCGGTAAAGCTAATGGTGCAGCTATATCAGTCGATAACACACGCCCTAATGCATCAGCAATAGGTAGCGCTTCGGTGTCAACCAATGTGGATAACGCATTTTGTATCCGGTTATAGGCGTCTGCCATCGTTAGCAATGGCTTGGCATCAATACTGCAAGCGTCCATGAGTTAAATCCTGATAAAACGTTGGCAAATAAATTCAGCGATACTATCGGGCTGATTTAGGTTAAGCAGCGTTAACGATTCTGGCAAGGTTATCGCTGTATCAGAAGCAACCGCAATAATCGAAGCATCGTTAACATAGCGTAGCGGCTGTGCTAACTCTGCACGGTGTAATTCGATTTTGGGCAGCGTCGCTTGATGAAAACCTTCGACTAAAATCAAATCCAAGTCTTGCTGCGGCTTAAAAAGCGCTAATGCTTCAGCTAACGTAGGCTCGGTATCAGAACGCCGTTCTGCGATAAACGCGCTACGGTATTGCGAGATTAATAACACAGGCGACGCACCCGCCTGACGCAAGCGGTAACTGTCTTTACCAGGCTTATCAATCTCAAAATCGTGATGACTATGTTTAATTAAACCTACGCACAAACCTTGCCCGGTTAATATCGGCAATAAAGTGCTTAGCAGTGTTGTTTTACCAACCCCACTGGCCGCACTAAAACCGACAACAGGGGTTTCCATCTTTGACATAGTTCACACACTTCCATTACAGTGTTTTCGAGAGGCCTATATTCTAAGGTATTATGCCTGCCTGCTCTACGCTACAAGCCTAAAGATTAGGAGTTAAGCTTGATACGAATTCTGCTGATTGTATTAATTGCCGTAATTGCTTATGTGCTTTTACATAAAACACTAAAAAAATTCGCTATCACCTGGCTTAAACCATCTCAACTGGCGATAGCCGCTTTACTCATCGCGTTGCTTGGTTATTTAGCCAGCACCGGACATTTAAATTGGCTGTTTGCCGCATTAGGTATCGCTATCGCTTATTTGCTGCGTATTGCACCTATGCTGTTGAATATCGTTTTACAGTATAAATACGCAAAACACGCGCAGCAAAAACCACACACAGACAGTCATCACGACGATAGCGCTCATAAAGCTAAAATGACGGCTGCCGAGGCGTATGATGTGTTAGGCTTAAAACCTGGCGCTAATGAACAAGACATTATTAACGCGCATAGACGTTTAATGCAAAAAAACCACCCAGATCGCGGTGGCTCCGATTATCTGGCAGCCAAAATCAATTTGGCTAAACATACCTTGCTAAAAGGTCACTCATGATGCTTAAACCATTCTTGACTAAGCATATAGCCATAATAACACTACAACTGTTTTGTTTAAGCTTCAGTCTTACCTGTATAAGCAACCCATTACCTGTCGAAACCGCGCCACACAGCAAAATAAAACCAGCGCCCCCCGCGCCAAAATCAGCACAACCCAGAGGTTATTACACCGTTAAACTTGGCGATTCATTAGCTAAAGTCAGTTCAGAAACAGGCATTACATTAAAAGATTTAATCGAGTGGAATCACTTAGCTCCACCCTACACGATTTATCTAGGCTCACAATTAAAACTGTTTGCCAATGTCAAGCAAACACCCTCTGCACCAGAAAAGCCCAATCAGTCTATAAAAAAAACTGAACAATCTGTGATACAACCTGCAAAATCTAACAATAAAACCACTGTGAATAAGCCACTGCACGCACCAATAGCAGGCCAAGAAAAAGAAAAAAAATCAACTATTTCAAATACACAGCAAAAGGTGTTAAAGTTAAGCTTTAAGTGGCCGCTAACTGGCCGACTATTACGAACATTTAACGAAACCAACAAACAAGGTATTGAGATAGAGAATAAAACCCAACGGCAAAAAGTTTTAGCTGCCGCTGATGGCGCAGTGGTTTATGTTGGGAAAGAGTTAAGTGCTTTTCGCAATCTCGTCATTATTAAGCATTCGACTGACTATTTAAGCGCTTACGCCAACACTAGCCGCTTACTGATAAAAGAAGGGCGTAAAGTAAAAACCGGAGACGTTATCGCAGAAATGGATAACGTAGCGAAAAAAAATGTGTTGCATTTTGAAATTAGAAAAAATGGGTATCCAGTCAATACAGTTCGGCGCAACTATTGCTGAACAAAAAAGGGGTATACTGTAGAATT
>CAWUNX010000185.1:0-7626 GCA_963923905.1 uncultured Methylocucumis sp. | reverse complement strand
ATCCTCTCTGGTCTCGTGGGCTCGGAGATGTGTATAAGAGACAGAGTTCAACTTGCGTAAGTTCGGCTAAATGAATACAGCGTTGTTTTAATAACGCTGGGTAATCCTGTTCAGATGCTAAGCGTTCCATAACCTCGTGACTGTTAAACGCCTGGCCTATGCTATGGTCGAAATACAACATCCCACCCGCTTCAATGCGTCCGCGTTTCAACACGTCTTTAGGTGGGAAATCAATTTGACCGGCCTCTGACATGACTGCTAAATATTCAGCGGTTTCAACAGAACGTAAAGGACGTAAGCCTAAACGGTCAAGGCGCGCACCTACGCGTATGCCGTCGTAGAAGATTAACGCGGCTGGACCATCATTTTTTTCTTCGTAAAGACTAAAGTATTCCAACATCGCTCTAACCTTAGGCGATAACGTGGTGTCGTTTTCCCACGCGGGTGGCATCATCGCTAAAACAGCCGTAACGATGTTCATACCGTCTTCGTTAATGCGGCGGGCTAGGGTTTGGTCTAACCGACCTGAGTCAGATTGACCGCAAGGGAAGATAATATTTTTATTGTTTTGCCTAGCAATGGCGTTTTCACTTAAACGATTTTTTTTGTCGGTATTGAGTTCGCCGTTGTGCGCCATATAGCGGAACGGTTGCGCCATTATCGTTGCAGGCGCGGTATTTGTCGAAAAGCGCGTGTGAAAAAATAATGTGCTGATTTCATGATCTATATCATATAAGTCGATGAAATACGGTATAACCTCAAACGAGTTTAATCGGCCTTTGTAGACTTGGGTGCGCGAACTCATCGATAGCGGATAAAAGCCTTCTAATTCGCGACGAGAAAAGCCTTCAAATTCAATTTGTTGTAAGGTTGATTGAATGTGTTTTTCAAATTCATCATGGCTAGCGTTTGCTAGTTGTTCAGGGCGACCAAAAATGCATTGTTTAATTGGTAATTGCGCTTTTAGTGCAGCAGGGCTTAAGGTTTTAGTATCGACAGGAACGTTGCGCCATTGCAAAATAGGTAAACCCGCTTGTTTAAAATGGCGTTCAACCAGTTCTTGCGCGGCGGAATCATAGTGGTCATGATCTTCTGGGTAAAAGAAATTCGCGACACCAAATTGGCCTAGCTCAAGAGCGGGATTTTGGGTAATTTTACGGAAGAATTTAAGTGATAAATCAATATTCACGCCTGCGCCGTCGCCTATGCCTTCTGCGCTCATACCGCCACGATGCGGGATAGTACATAACGCTTCATGAGTTTTTATCAATAAATCATGAGATTGTAGGCCTTTTTTATGCGTGATAAAGCCGACGCCGCAACTGTCCTGGGATAAATCGGCGTTATATAGCAAAGAGTCAGTTTGATCGAAACGGGAATAATTGTTCATGGCTTAAGCCCTTCCATACTACTTAGTTATGCCGAAACGGGTTGGCATCGGCGTTGACAGTCGTTTTTTACGCTAATGCATGATAGAGTCGTTTAATGATGCTAGCGCTTGCGAATACGACTAGGCGTTCGGGTCTATTTCTTTTAGCGAAACCGGTCAATTGTATAGCAAATAAGGCTATTGTGTCACTTTTTAGGCTTTTGACGCTAAACTTTTGAAATTTAGATTACTTTATAGTTGATGAATATGAAAGAATTTTTTGATGTAGTGATAGTGGGCGGTGGCATGGTAGGTGCGGCAGTCGCAGCTGGTTTAGGTAATACTGGCTTAAAAGTTGCGGTGTTAGAGTATTTGCCGCCTCAACCTTTTGGCGCCGAACAAGCACATGATTTAAGAGTGTCGGCATTAAGCATTGCGTCAAAAACGATTTTGGCTACTTTAGGGGCTTGGGAAGGCGTTGTTAAGCGGCGGTATTGCCCATTTCGGCGTATGCGTGTTTGGGAGGGTAGTGGCGATACTGAGTTTTGTAGCGATGATATTCATTATCCAGAATTGGGTTATATTGTGGAAAACCGCATTACTCAATTAGCGCTATTAGAAAGATTGCAGGACTTTGACAATGTTCTGGTGATTTGCCCGACAGAAATTACGCGCATCCAATATTCTCCCGGCGAAGTGTCCGAAATTGAGCTTAACGATGGTCGTATTCTTTCCGCTAAGCTTATGGTTGCGGCAGATGGTGGTCACTCTAAAGTTAGGCAAAGAGTGGGGCTTGGTGTAACCAGTTGGGATTACCAGCAACATGCATTAGTCTTGTATGTAGAAACTGCGTATGGGCAGCAAGATATTACTTGGCAGCGTTTTGTGCCCACAGGACCGCAAGCGTTTTTACCGTTGCCTGGGCATTATGCTTCTTTAGTTTGGTATCACAGTCCTGACGAGGTTAATCGTTTACGTGCATTGTCGTTATCTGAACTAAAGCAGGAATTATTATCAGCATTTCCGGATTGCTTAGGAGCGATTAATGCTATTTTAGCGACTGCCAGCTTTCCATTGCGCAGGCAACATGCTCAGCACTATGTTAAGCCGGGTGTCGCATTAGTGGGTGATGCGGCGCATATGATTAATCCGCTAGCGGGTCAGGGGGTTAATATTGGTTTGTTGGATGCGGCGGCACTATGTGAGGTGTTGTTAGAGGCGCATCATAAAGGGCAGGATATTGCTGATATAGCGGTTTTAAGGCGCTACGAACAAATGCGTAAGCGAGAGAACTTATTAATGATGACTGTGATGGATGTGTTTTATCAGGTGTTTAGCAATGAAATACTGCCAGTCAAATTTGTTAGAAACTTAGGTCTAGGATTGGCTGAACGAGTATTGCCTGCAAAAAACTTGGCAATGCGTTATGCCATGGGTTTAGCTGGGCATTTGCCCAAGTTAGCGCAAGGTAAAAAACTGATTGCTTAGGACATTAAAAAAGCGAAGCTTGAGAAATCGGCTTCGCTTTAGAGTGTAGAGTGTGTTAATACGCAACTATTTTGCTAATCGAATGAAAAAATCCATTCTTTTCATTGATATGGTGGCGATAGTGCGGATCGAACGCACGACCTTGGGGTTATGAATCCCACGCTCTAACCAGCTGAGCTATATCGCCATTTTTATGTGGGCGTGAAGAGCCGATAATTATAGTTATGTAAAAAGCCTTTGTCAAACATTGAATCTAAAATGCATAACATCGCCATCTTGTACGACATAGTCTTTACCTTCAAGACGCCATTTGCCTGCATCTTTAGCGCCTTGTTCACCTTTGTAGGCAACAAAATCTTGATAAGAAATGACTTCAGCGCGGATAAAGCCGCGCTCAAAATCGGTATGAATAACGCCAGCCGCTTGCGGTGCGGTAGCGCCTACCGGAATTGTCCAGGCGCGTACTTCTTTAACGCCAGCAGTGAAATACGTTGCTAAATTCAATAATTGGTAGCCCGCACGCACGACGCGATTTAGGCCCGGTTCTTCTAAACCTAAGTCATCTAAAAATTCCTTTTTCTCTTCATCATCCAGTAAAGCAATTTCTGCTTCTATTGCTGCACAAATGGGCACGACGCGCGCGCCTTCTTTATCGGCATAGGCTTGAACTTGTTCTAAAAAAGGATTGTTAGTTAAGCCATCGTCATGCACGTTGGCGATGTACATCGTGGGTTTTAGTGTCATTAAGCACAGCTCTTTGATGAGCGCTTTGTCTTCCTCGCTGAGCGCTAAGCTACGCGCCGGAGCACCTGTATCTAAGCATTGAAACACTTGTTCTAAAATGTGTTTTTTATGTAGCTCTTCTTTATTACCGGATTTTGCATTTCTGCTAACGCGTAGCAACGCTTTTTCAACCGTAGCCATATCGGCTAGTGCTAACTCAGTATTAATCACTTCTATATCTGAAATGGGATTAATTTTACCGGCAACGTGAACCACGTTTTCATCTTCAAAACAGCGGACGACATGAGCTATCGCATCGGTTTCACGGATATTGGCAAGAAATTTATTGCCTAAACCTTCGCCTTTAGATGCTCCTGCCACTAAACCGGCAATATCAACGAACTCTATTGTTGTCGGTAATATGCGCTCTGGCTTGACCAGTTCGGCTAATTTAGCTAAGCGTGCATCCGGTACCGGTACAACGCCAACATTGGGGTCAATCGTGCAAAACGGATAGTTTTCGGCGGCGATTTCAGCGCGTGTTAACGCATTAAATAAGGTTGATTTTCCTACATTAGGGAGTCCGACGATACCACAATACAATGCCATAGTTTTTTGATGAGCTTTTGGTTTAAAGCGCGCAATTATACAAGCTATGCTGCGAATCTGAAGGCTTAATTATCGACAGGAAGTGAATATATCGTTTACGATTGACCAGTATTGCATGAGTGGTTACTGTCTTTAAGCTAAGCCATCTTGGAGTAGGAGGCTTGCTTTTTCGGTGTTTAAAGCTTGCAGGGCAGGCTTTGCGCTCCGAAAATCGGCTTAAATATAATGTGGTTACCAACTTAAGACGGAGCAGGTCATTCAGAACGGCGTGATTGTTAAACTACATTACCGTGTCTGTGCGCCTCTAGGTTGCGAGACGCACAGGCTTTTTAAGACAAGCTAAAAGTTAGTGCGCATCATCATGATGCCATTTAGGCAACATGACAATAAAGTTGGGATTAAAGCCTTGGTCTTTCAACGTATTAATATCGGCAATTTTCTGCATTTTCTTAAGATCGATAACAGAAATAGAGCCATCATCCATATTGGGTAAATTTAAAAAACTATTTTGTACAAACGCATAGTGTTCATCCGGTGAAAACACAACATGATGCGCCCCACCGGCTGTAGGTATGGCTTTTAATAATTTTGGTTGGGTAGGTCGACTAATATCAAAAACGTCTAGGTAGCCAGGATTGGCCGTTGTAATAAACATCTTGTCATGCTTGTGGTTGAAATATATTTCTAGTGGTACGCCTTGTTTAGTGGGCACAAAATCGAAGACTTGACGGAATTTAAATTGGCTATCGCCGTTATCCCATACGCCCGCCCAAACATTACCGCCAAACATGTTATTGACATACACTAAGGCCGGATCAGCATTGGGTAAAAATACCGCTTCGACCGGTGAAACACCTGAAGGCGAGGCGGCATCCGATAATTTATGGGTTGATAAAACCTTACCCGTGCTAGCTTCGATGACGGAGACCGTTTCGCCTGGCGCGCCTAAATCTGACGGTCTGACGGTGCTAGTCACGACGATTCTATCAATATCAGAATTAATACTAATGCCGTGTGGATAGCTAATAAAGGTCTGACTGCCACCGGCTTCGGGCGCACTAATGGTTTTTATTGCGGTATCTGTGCTGGCATCGCCGACGATAACATTGCTTGAACCCATGCAGGTTAAATACCACGTCTTATTGTCTTTAGAAAAGGCTACATCTTCACCGACTTGGCAATCTGGCACTGAAATAGTTTTAGGTTGATAGGGATGCTTATTCATATCAATCACTTGTAACGGATTATTACCTAAAGCCGTTAAATAAGCTTTGCTAGCATCTTTATTGTAAAAAATATGATGCGCTACTAAACCAGGTGGTAAGGGTATATCCTCAATTTGTTTACCAAAGCGAGGGGAATTCGGATCGACGTCGATAATCGCTATGCCTTCACGGATGGGTTTTACATTGGGCTTAGATTCATAATTAAGCATTGCCAATATTTCGGCGTGGGATAGGCTAGGCGTAAGTAAAATGCTGCTAAGCAACACGGTGCTAATAGTTGTTATAAGTTTCATGACGGGTCTCGTGTGATAGCTAAACGGTGATTAGGTTAGGGCGAGCATTGTGCTATTGGGTAAACAACCGCCTACTCTTTGGCGGTAACAAGAATGTTAACGTGTCATGTTTACGCAAAAAGGGTGGGTAGCTACCCACCCACTAGCATTAAGCTTCTGCGGTTGTTGGATCTATCATGGTTTTAATTTCAGAAATCCGGTTAGCGGGAAAGCCACCGGATTGTGCATGGGCTTTAATCGCTTCTTCGTTAGGCGCAATATAAACGCAATATACTTTGTCGGCGGTTACATAGCTTTCTAACCATTGGATGCTAGGTCCCATGTTTTGCAAAATGCCACAGGATTTTTGTGAAATTGCTTGTAAGTCGTTAGCGGTTAAGTTGCCTGCGCCTGGGATGTCGCGTTCGATGATATATTTTGGCATATTATTTCCTCGGGTTAAATAATAAATGACCGGTCGTCTCAGTCATAAAAATAATATCATTTAGGTAAAAAATAATCATCTAATAATTGTTCATAACATTGTTTTAGCGGGCGCGATGATTTGTCGATTTTCATTCTGAGTAACACACCTTGCCAAGCGTTAACTAGTAAATCTGCCATATCTTCAGCCGATTTATCGGTTCTGATTAAGCCTTGGGCTTGAGCTTTTAACAAGCCATCGCGCAGTACATCGCGGTAATCATTGACCGCCGTTTGTAAGGCTGTTCTGACAATATCACTGGTATCGCTTAATTCGCCCATGAGGTTGCCGAGTAAGCACCCACCTTGGAATTCAGCGTGTTCTAGCTCAATAATTAATTCGGCAAAATAATGTTTAATCGCAGCGAGCGCATCTAGCTCAGGATTGGCGAGATGCGTTTTAAGCTGGGTGATAAAAGGCGCGATATAAAACTGTATCACTTCTGCGGCATAATTTTCTTTGCTACCAAAATAGTTGTAAAACGAGCCTTTAGGAATTTGTACGGCATCTAAGATCTCTTTTAAGCCAGTGCCATGGTAGCCTTGTTTGGTTAAAAGACTAACGCCTTGGGCTAATAAGTTTTCACGGTTATGTTGTTTTTGTTGAGATTCGGCCATAAGCGGGTTGTAAGCTAAAGAATTGATACGATGCCATTATAATTTATGGCGTTTTATCGCTGTGTACTAGCCGGGTGGAAAAATAATTTTTTACGTCAAAATGACAAAATTTCAACACTTGCCTTGCTATTTAAAATGCTGCCCTCATAATCAAGCCTTTAGAACGTATGAAACGCATAATAAGGATACGCATATGAAAGAATTAGAGCAATTCAATGCCTTAATACCGGTGCTGCCGCTAAGAGACGTGGTTGTTTATCCGCACATGGTGATTCCGTTATTTGTAGGGCGAGAGCGATCCATCGATGCGCTGGATGCAGCAATGAGAGATAACAAGCAAATCTTATTAGTTGCGCAAAGAGAAGCCGAGGTTGATGAGCCAGAATTTGATGAATTATATGAAGTAGGCACGTTAGCTAATATTTTGCAGTTGCTGAAACTCCCTGATGGTACAGTTAAAGTGCTTGTTGAAGGCAGTTTACGCACAGCGGTAACGCGTTATCAAGAAACTGGCAGCTTCTATTCGGCAGAAGTAACGCCTATGCAAGAAATACTGACGTTAGCCGAGCAAGAGCAAGATGTTTTACAACGTACGGCGATTAGTTCTTTTGAACAATACGTTAAATTAAATAATAAGATTCCGCCAGAGGTATTAACATCGTTAGCGGGTATTGACGATTTAAGTCGATTAGCCGATACCATGGCGGCGCATATGAGTTTAAAAGTCGCGGACAAACAAAAGATACTTGAAAATGCCAATATTGAAAGCCGTTTAGAAAACTTAATGACGTTGATGGAAGGCGAAGTCGATATTCTCGAAATGGAGAAGAAAATTCGT
>CAWUNX010000184.1:0-7646 GCA_963923905.1 uncultured Methylocucumis sp. | reverse complement strand
TGATAAATCTGGCACAAATAAATCACATCGTCAGCAGCATATTCAATTTGCGCTTGGGTAAGCGGGCGTTTGCTCCAATCAGCACGCGTATGTGCCTTCGTTAAGTTAACATTCAATAGACTTGACACCAGCATCGCATAACCCGGATTGTCTTGAAACCCCAACAAAGGCGCGGCAACTTGCGTATCGAACACAGGTGTTGGTAAACCGCCGGTAATTTGATAAAAAATCTCCAAATCCTGACGACAAGAGTGAAAAACTTTGGTTATCGCCGGGTTATAAAGCTCATCGAATAAGGGTTTTAAGTGCGGCAATGCAATGGGGTCAACACAGGCGACCCATTCAGGCGTAGCCAGTTGTAATAAGCAAAACTTAGGGTAATAAGTTTTCTCACGCAAAAACTCAGTATCTAGCGCCAACCAGGAGACTTTTCTAATCTGTTGGCATAACTGCGTTAATTGCTCTGGGGTGTTTACATAGTCAATACGGGCTGTCATCGGCAGGTGTGGGTAGCAACGCTAAGAAACTAGTTTTGTCTGAGAAAAGCTCAATCTAACCTACCGAGCTGAGCATCCGCGCTGGTTTTAACCGGGCGTTGCTTATTCCGGCGATGGTAAGAAGAATGACGTTTTTTGTTATTGCGCAGTTTAACGCGTTTAATATCTAAAGGCTGCTGATTTATTTCAACGGTTTTTAAATGCTGAAAAATATCAGAGGGCATCGCATCAGGTAATTCAATCAGCGTATAGGTATCGCGAACCGCAATAATGGTAATGTTTTTTTTATCGACACCGGATTCTTCAACCAAGACTCGCTTAATCTCGTCAATACTGACCAGATGTACGCTACCAACGGCTAACCGATAACGTACCATCTTCATAGTCACTGTCGGCATAGGTATTGATTTAGCCCCAACAAGCTCAGAGAGTTGACTTAACCAAGTCTGGCTATGCGCTAAATGCAATAAGGCAGTAGCACACTCTAGCGCATCGACGTTTAAGCGTTGTGCTAATGTGGTCAATAGCCGCCGTTCGGCCTCTAAGTCGCCGGTCTTTAGTATGCACTTCAGTTGATTATGCAAAACCGGCTCGTAATGAGCCAGCGGTTTTAATACAACATCGCTGGGGTTATCTTGTTGTTCCAAATCACAGCCTATCATCGTAGATTTCTACATAAGCCTCGTCGCGTAACCGACGCATCCATAGTTCGGTTTCTTCTTCAATTTTACGCTTGCGAATTGCATCCCTCACCAAGTTCCTTTGGTATTCAGTGCTGTTGTCTTTATTTTCCCTATCCAAAACTTGAATTAAATGCCAGCCAAACTGAGTTTGTACTGGCTCGCTGATTTGATTAACGCCTAATTTTGCCATCGCTTCTTCAAATGGCTTAACCAAATCGCCAGGGCTCACCCAATCTAACAAGCCGCCTTTAATCGCGGAACCTTTATCGTCGGAATGAGAACGCGCCAATGTTGCAAAATCATCACCATCAACAATACGCGCACGCAAAGCTAACAAACGTTTTCTTGCCTCATTATCATCGACTAATTCATTGGTTTTAATCAAAATATGCCGAACTTTAGTCTTGGTAATAACATGATCATCAACGCCTTTAACATCTAACATTTTAACGATATGAAAACCACTAGGACTGCGTATCGGCCCTGCAATATCACCTTGTTTCATACCTTTAACAACATCGGTAAACAAACTAGGTATATCCGCTATGGTACGCCAGCCTAAATCACCACCTTTTAACGCATTCGCATCATTAGATTGGCTTATCGCAGTTTCGCTAAAATCTTGCCCAGCGTTTAATTTTTCGACCAACTCATTGGCTTTGCTTTGCGCTTTTTGCACATCGCTGGCTGAAGCATTTTCTTTAACGGCTAATAAAATGTGGCCTAGATGATATTGAATCGCCTGGTCACCAATTTTGCCTTGTGTTTCAATGTAATGGTCTATTTCCCTATCAGTCACTTTAACTCTAGCCCCGATTTCCCTGGCACGTAATTGATTAACGATAATTTCATTGCGTAAATTCTCTAAAAAAGCTTTGTACGTCATTCCTTGGCTTTCTATTTCAGCGCGAAATTGCTCCATCGTCATGCGATTACGCTGAGCAATATCCTCGGCAGAACCGTTTAACATTTCCTCGCTAACCGTTACGCCTGCACGCTCAGCTAGCTGACGTTGTAGTTTATCAATAATCATTTTTTCCAGTACCTGCTTACGCAATACATAATCAGGAGGCATTTGCGAATTACTCGCGGCAATACGCTGTTTAATGACAGACTCTTCACGCGCTAAATCGCGTGCCAAAATAACATCTTCTTCAACAATCGCAACAATTCTATCTAACGTTTCAGCGTAGCCTTGCCCCATCGCTAAAACGACCAAGACCCATCCCAAACATTTAATTATTTTCTGCATACGCGCGTTATTCATCATCAATCCGGTTTCCGATAACCATAAATACTGGACTCAAAGAAATTATCCAATTTTTCACCTATGCCGGTTAAGCCTTTTAACTCGATTTGAAAGAACACACCCGATTGCTGAGTACCTTCTACGACATAATTGGTAAGTTGCTGGTTAGCATCAATAACGGGGTTTAAGCTGTTCAAATAACTACGGTATATCACTCTAAAACGCCAACAACAATTTTCTTTTTCCACGCCGATAAAACCATCTTGGGTATTATTATATAACCAGGAATACTGCCAGCGTCCCACGCCATACCAATTATCATAAATCGGCCAGCGGAAAGAAATATCGCTTTGGGTAATATCATTGCTTCTATCTGGAATCAATGGATTTAAACGGTATAAATAACCTAGATTAATGATTTGGTCGGGTTGATTGATGAAATGCAGCGCCGCTTTGCCGCGCACAATGCTATTCGTATCAGGGTCCCATTGCAAACCGCCATCGATGCTAATATGGCGCGTCAATTGACTGCTCAATTCAGTCACTAATGGCGATTGCGTGGCGGTTTCAACCGGACTAATCGCGCAAAAACTCGAAGGATACTCACCGCATAAGGTGACTTCTCGATTTCTAAAGTAAAAAATCTCACCTATGCTAAATCTTAAGCGCTCTAACCCGGTAGACGGCTCGACTAATCGCGTCGTTAACGCTGCCGTAATTTGGTTAGCGTCTTGAACCCTATCGCTACCACTGAAACGATTTTCTCGGAACATGCTGCTATACCAAAAATCGTAAATCGAGGTATCGAACAGCGGAATTTCGTTTTGATTAACTTTAGGAATGTATAAATAAAACAAGCGTGGCTCAAGCGTATGGACTAAAGCGGTATCGGCTATGGCTACATCACGCTCCAAAAACACCCCGCTATCCACCGAAACAATAGGCAGCGTTCTATCTAACTCGCTAGATAAACCTGGATTAGGGTTGTTTAACCAATATTGGGTATGTTGCACCGATAGCTTAGGCGTCAAATAAGTACTCGCCGTTTGTAATGGCACACTAATCGACGGCTTAATGTTAAAACGTTGACCATTCACTAAACTGCCATGCTGAAAATTAACCATTTCCGTTTCGAATAAAGTATCGAGCGCTATCGGCGTGGCAAAACTATGGTTAAAACTCAAATTCACTTGTGGCAAACGCCGATAGGGGATTTGTACTCCTTTTAAACTCGCATCGATAGTCTGATAACTTTCTACCCGCGTCATAAAACTCATACCGGGACGAACATAATTAACATTCGCTTCACTCTTAACAAAACTGAAGTTAGGGAAACTTAATGCATTACCTAACTCAGCAAAATAGTTTTTATCAGAAACATAATTTAAATCTAAATTTGCGCTTAAATTAGGCGTAAATACCGTGGTATGTTTTAACGAACCTTGATAGCGGTCAGTTTTTAATAGTGAATCCTCAGGCATGTATTCAGCGCTGATAATACCTCTGGACTGTTCGCTTAAATAGCGAAAATCGCCGCCTAATAACACGCCACGCTTAGTAAAATAGCGTGGACTTAACGTGGCATCATAATTAGGCGCAATATTCCAATAATACGGCACCATGATATTAAAACCACTGGTTTGAGTATTACCAAACGATGGCGCTAAAAAGCCTGACAAGCGACGATTATCAGCTGGAAACGCTAAATAAGGCGAATAAAATACCGGCACACCTTTAAATTCTAACCAGGTATGTTTGGCAGAACCTTTACCGGTTGCCTTATTTAACTTTAGTTCAGACGCATGGATAGCCCAATCCTGATTACCCGGCTTACAACTGGTATAGATAACGTCTTTATAATGCGATAACTCTTTGCTATCGCGATAAACCGCTTTTGCTAAACCGCGTAGCGGCGTGGAAGGATAAATAAATAACGTATCACGCAAGGTGGCTTGGTCACTCTCTAATTGCAAACTCGCGGTATCGCTATGCAACGCGATTTCATCCTCACTATAGTAGACATCGCCATGTAAATCTAACGTTTGTGACACGCTGTCGTAATTTGCGATATGCGCTTCGGCGTGTTGATCGGCTCGATTCATTTCGACTTGCCCAGAATAGGTGCCAATTTCGTTATCAAAAATTTCTGAATAATTCGATGTCACCTCTAACGGCGAGCGATTCCTCAAAGCCTGGTCAGCCATCCACGAACGTGATGTATGGGTTAACGACAAGCAATTTTCCCAAGGGTCTTGTTTTAATTGACCATACAGATTATAAAAAACCCGCTCTTGTTCATGGTCAAATGTCGGTGCTAACAAGCGGAAACTATGATCTTGCGGCTCAAACGGCGGTAACGGTAGCTTACGACTCGCACACGATTTTTCACTGTCACACGCTTTAACCGTTACGGCAGGGATAGGTTTTATGCTATCAACACGCGGTATCGGCAAGGGTTTCTTTTCTACGGGCTCAATGCGAGCTTCAGGCTGAGCTAACTCAGGCTTAACCGGCTGAATAACCGTTGGTACAGGTTCAGCAATTGGCTGGCTCGGTATCGATGTACTAGGCTCAGATTCAGCGACTGCTTTTTGACTCGTATCACCTAAACAAACCCATTGTTTAGTCTGAGCATCTTGCTTGCAATTCCAAGCCGAGCTATCGGCAAGACTTACCGAAGTCGATAAAGAGGGCAAACAGACCAAAATAAAACGTCGAAACATAAAAGACATTAAGTTAAGTAGCGCAACAAATAGTAAACGAATAAAATGCCGGGCGTGCATTCTACCTTATATTAGGTGCGTATCACTAATCCAAGCCAAACCAACCTGCTGCGAATGATAATTACCGAAGATTTTAGAACACTTAGCCTCGTCGATTGGCTGCAACATGACTTGTTATTAAACCTACTCAACCTAGCGCCAGCCTCTAGCGATGCTAGCTTTAGACGTTATTTTAGAGCGACTACTGACCAAGGCAGTTATATTGTTATGGATGCACCGCCGGATAAAGAAAATCTGACGGCATTTATTCATATCGCCGAAATGCTACGCTCAGCCGGCATTAACACACCACAAATCTATTCACAAAACCTCGACGATGGTTTTTTATTGTTACAAGATTTTGGTGATACTAACTACTTAGCGCATTTAACCGAGACTAACGCTGACGCGCTTTACAACCAAGCATTTGATACTTTATTTAAACTGCATAGCGACCCAAGACTGGCAAATGCACCACTACCCACCTACGACCAGGCGCTATTAACGCGTGAGTTAAACCTATTTGATGAATGGTTTTTGCAACAAAAACTCGGCTTAACCATCCCTGACGCGCTATGGCAAGCGACCAAAAGCTTATTAATTGACTCTGCGCTGGCTCAACCACAGGTGCTGGTACACAGAGACTACCATTCGCGTAATCTAATGGTAGTTGCCGAACAGACACCTGGCGTCTTAGACTTTCAAGATGCCGTCATAGGCCCTATTACTTATGACTTAGTATCGTTGCTGAAAGACTGTTATATTGCCTGGCCTGTACCTCGCATTCACGCATGGATTCAACAATACCATCAACGTTTATTACACGCTGGTTTAATTGACTGCTCAGCACAACAATTCCAACGCTGGTTTGATTTCATGGGCTTGCAACGACATTTAAAAGTCTTAGGCATTTTCTCGCGCTTAGATATACGTGATAGCAAACCCGGTTATTTAAAAGACATACCATTGACTTTCAGCTATACCTTAAATACCTGCTCAGTTTATGAAGAATTAACCGACTTTCACCTGTTCTTAAACACCCAGATAAAACCTGTTTTAGCAGAGAGCCTATGAAAGCCATGATTTTAGCCGCCGGGCGTGGCGAACGTATGCGCCCCCTCACCGACCATACGCCAAAACCCTTATTACTTGCAGCAGGCAAACCACTCATCGAGCATACGCTCAGTCAATTAGTCAGCGCTGGTTTTACTGAGATTGTGATTAACCACGCCTATTTAGGTGAGCAAATCGAAGCGTATCTAGGCGATGGTCAACGCTTTGGCGCTAGTATTCAATACTCAGACGAAGGTGATACCGCGCTAGAAACTGCGGGCGGCATTATTAACGCCCTACCCTTACTCGGTGAACAACCCTTTTTAGTCGTCAATGGCGACATAGCCACCGATTTTGACTACCGCTTACTACGCGCCATTACGGTAGACTTAGCTTATTTAGTCTTAGTCGATAATCCAGACCATCATCCTCAAGGCGACTTTGCCCTCGCTGATGATGGCAAGCTTAGTGATAACGGAGACGCCAAACTCACGTTTAGCGGCATAGGTGTTTATCATCCAGCGTTATTTGCTGATTGCCAGCCGGGTATTTTAAAGCTAGCCCCTATTCTACGCGCCGCAATGCAAAAAGCGCATGTCCATGGCTGTCATCATCAAGGTTTTTGGCTGGACATAGGAACACCTGAGCGCTTGCAAGCCTTATCAGCAAGATATGACACTACATGAGAGTCGAAGCAGCAACCGACTGATTACGTCCATGCTGTTTCGCATAATAAAGACTCTTATCTGCCGCTGTAATTAGTTTATCAAACTGCAATCCAGTGCTTTTAGAGTCGGCTACACCAATACTTAACGTGCTTTGAAACGATTGCCCGTTAACTTCAAAGACCAACGCGGCATAAGCATTGCGTATGCGTTCTGCTAATGCCAGCGCCTCCAACTCACTGGTCGATGGCAATAAAATACAGAACTCTTCGCCACCATAACGCGCAAAGCAATCTGCACTTCGTATCGTAGCATTCACCATTTCGGATAAGCGCTTTAACACTAAATCACCGGTCTGATGCCCGTAGGTATCATTAACCACCTTAAAATAATCAATATCCAACAACATCACTGACAAAGTTTTGCCAGTACGCTGAAACAACGAACAAAACATCGTACCCTTTTCCTCTAAACTGCGTCTATTTAAGGCGTCTGTTAATTGATCATGGGTGGCTAACATCTGTAAATGCATCGCCAAACGATAATTCAGCATGAGCACAAAGCCAAAGGTTAAGCATAACTGAGTCACACTACCGACAAAGAATGACACCGGGTTAATTAACGCCGAAGCATATAACCAATAATTTGGGTCGGGAAAAGCAATCATCTTTAGCGCTCTAGTAAAAAACATAGCGCCCTGAATAGCAAACGCACTACCGGCTGTCTCTTATACACAT
>CAWUNX010000183.1:0-7654 GCA_963923905.1 uncultured Methylocucumis sp. | reverse complement strand
GGTGTTTTTAGTTTATCAACCTATCTCTCTGTCCGTTATTATTAGACCACTACATAGTTGCCTTCCACTATGTAGAATGTGACTTCTGGGCATGGATTGCCGGAATCTAGGTCACAGTAATGTAAATATAATAGTACAAAACAAGCTTTGTACTCCAAGATAGTTACAGTTAATGGTTAGTGACACTTCGGCATGGGAACGTGGTACTTTTTTTACGGGTTACTTTGGTGAGCAACCAACTTGGTTATTCGCAAAGCCTATCGATTGTTATAATAAGCTACTCCCATCATTTTCCTCTCTCCTAAGACAATGAATGTAAACTTTCTGAAAATAACCTTCCGCAGCCTTTTAGCGTTATTGCTAGGCTTGGCATTAACCGCTTGCAACCGTTCGCATCCGATTGAGAAATTCGGCGGCGATGCTCAAGGCACTACTTATCATATTAGCTATTGGCTACCTGAACATAGCGATAGCCTAGCCCTTAAACAAGAGGTCAACGCGGAGTTTCAGCGCTTAGATAAAATATTGTCTAATTACCGTCCTGATTCGGATATTGAACAGCTTAATAAGACCGTCAGTACGGAACCACAAGTGGTAAATAACGAAATCATTTTTCTCATCGAAACGGCACGTCAAGTCAGCATTGCCAGTGATGGTTGTTATGATTTGTCGATTAAGCCTTTGTTTGATTTATGGGGATTTAAAGACGATAAACTCACGATTCCCGAGCAACCAACGATTGATGCGACGTTAAAAGAAGTTGGCTTTGCCAATATTGAAGTGCTTGATAGCACGCACTTAAAAAAGCATGTACCGGATTTGCGTATTGATTTATCGTCGATAGCTCAGGGCTATAGCGTGGCTAAAATTGCTCATTTACTAGAAACTAAAGGAATTGAAAATTATTTGGTTGAAATCGGCGGCGAATTGCAAACCAAAGGCAGTAAACCCGATGGTGAGTCATGGCGTGTTGCGTTAGAAAAACCGCTACCCGAACAACGGACTATGCATAAAATTATTAGCATTGCGCAAAAAGAGCCTTTAACAGTCATGACCTCAGGTACTTACCGACATTTCTTCGATGCCAACGGTCAACGCTATAGCCATATTTTAGATGCGCGCACCGGTAAGCCTATTCAACATCACACGGTTTCCGTCACTGTATTGCATAATAACCCCACAGAAGCCGATGCCTGGTCTACCGCTTTATTGTGTTTAGGTAAAGAGGCCGGGCTAGCCGCCGCAGAACGCGCCGGCATTGCCGCCTTGTTTATTGAACAACAAGGCGAGACGTTTAATGAGTTTTCAAGTCCTGCGCTAAAAGCACTAAAAAGTATTACTATTCAATAAGTTGAGTTGTTCCATTGCATTTATTTCCTCAACATTTTTCCGATTGGTTACAGCAATTTGTTCCATTAGAGCTGTACCAGGCTTTATTTGCGTTATTAGCCGATAAACCCTGGTATGTGCTCGATAAAACTCAACAAATTAAATACTGTAGCCCGGGCTTATTAAGCCTATTAGATTATGAAACTGATGAGTTTCTTGTTCAACGCCCTGCCCCACCCGGCTTAGAATTAGATTTCGTAGGTCTTAAACGCTTGAGTTCGGCAACGATAAGCAATGCGGCGGGTATTCATATCCCTGTTGATAAAACAGCGTCTTGGCTATCTGGGCAAGATGCTGAAATCATTGCTGGTATTTGCTTATTAACACCGCGCGTTGACAGCCCTCAAGAACCTTCAAAAACCATTAATAAGCCCAATAAAGATAATTTCCACGGCATTATCAGTCGCTCGCCCGCCATGCATGCCGTATTTCAAATCATAGAAAACGCAGCAGCAACCACGGCAACGGTACTAGTGCGAGGTGAAAGCGGTTCTGGCAAAGAACTGGTCGCGCGCGCGATTCATCAACTCAGCACACGTAACAGCGGGCCTTTTTTAGCGATTAATTGCGCAGCCTTGTCAAGTTCATTATTAGAAAGTGAGTTATTCGGTCATGTGCGAGGCGCGTTTACCGGAGCGGTTAAAGACCATAGCGGCTTGTTTCAACGCGCCAACGGTGGCACGTTGTTTTTAGATGAAGTCGCTGAATTACCGTTAGAACTGCAAGCCAAGCTGTTGCGGGTCTTGCAAGAGCGCAATTATATTCCGGTCGGGGGCGACCGCTCGATTAGCGTCGATGTCAGAATTGTTGCAGCAACGCATCGGTCGTTACGTGAACAAGTGAGATTAGGTGAGTTTCGCGAAGATTTGATGTATAGGCTTAGAGTCGTGCCGATTTTTATTCCACCGTTGCGCGAGCGTCGAGAAGATATTAACCTGCTGTTATGGCATTTTATTCGACTGCATAATGCCGAAAATTTTAGGCGCATTGAAAAAATCGACCCGGCTGCGATGCAAATTTTATTAGATTATGCGTGGCCGGGTAACGTCAGAGAATTGCATAATGTCGTCGAATATGCGTTTGCCGTCGGGCGTGGTACGGTATTGCGCAGTGCTGAATTACCACCAGAATTTCGAGAACTGCCGCGTAGTCCAGAGCTTGACGATAAGCCGCTAGCGCTGTTAAGCCCTGAGCAAGAAGCCGATGCTATACGCGCCGCACTCGCGCGTTATCAAGGTAAATTAAACCTAGCGGCCAACGCTTTAGGCATGAGCCGCGCGACATTTTGGCGTAAGCGAAAGCTTTATGGGCTTTAGTGTTGTTTGAGCTGTTTCAATAGCGCAATAGCATCGGATTTGCCTGGAAAATCCTGTTTAACCGCCACGGCTTGCTGTAACCATTGTTGAGCTAAGCCTTGCTCGCCTAATTCATGATACGTCATGCCTAAGTGGTATTGGCTCAGCGTTTGTTTAGGCGCTAGCGTTAAGGCTTGGGTTAACTGTTTTTTAGCTGAGTCATAGTCTTTTAACTTAAACGCTAACCAGCCTAAGGTATCTAAGTATTCACTATTTTGCACTGAGGTTAACGGCTGTGCTTGTTGCTTTAATTGCGTTAATAACTCGCTTGCCGCAGTATGATTCACTGCGTAGCTGACATAACGATTTAATAGCGCTAGCGAATCCGGGTATTTTTGCTGTAACTCAGCTAATAAGCGCTGAGCTTTATCATAATCTCGCTCTTGTTCGTATAGCGCAACTAACTCATTCACTAACTCCCAAGGCTCGCTGGCGTTAGCAATGCCCTCAGAAAGCGTTTGTTTTGCTGATTCACGCTGCTTTTGCGCTAGCTGTATCGCGGCAATATGTCGATAAGGTTCGGCCCAGTTCTGCTTAATCTTAAGAGCTTGTTCAAATGCGGATAAGGCCTCTGGCGCTTTATTGCTTAGCTGATAGACCTGACCTAGTAAATTGTAGGCGTAAAAATGTTGGCTTTGTTGTTTGATAAGCTCTTTTAGCTTAGTCACCGCTTTATCGGTTTGTTTTAAGCTTAAATAATTCTTAATCAACTGAGCTAACGGCTCTACTGATTGCTCTTGTCTTCGCAATGCTTGTTCGAATTGGCTATTGCTTTGCTCTAACTTACCTAAACCTTGCTCGGCTAAACCTGCTAAGTAAAAACCTAAGGCCTCATGAGGATAAAGTTGTTGTAGTTTTATTGCAATCGCTTGTGCTTGCGACCATTGTTGTTGGGCAATATAAAGTTGAAATAAGGTCTGCAAACCCTTTTTGCTGGAAGGATTAAGCTTAAATAAGGCATTTAACTGCTGCACAGCATTTTGGCTATCACCGGTTTGTAATAATAAATTAACTAAATCTAACCGTGCTGTTTCGTCACTAGGATTTAGTGCCACAATTTTTTCTAAATTTTCTTTCGCCAAAACCTTGTCATTGGCGAGTAAATGCGCGGCACTTAATAGTTTTAATACTGCGATATTATTAGGTTGGACTAATAACACAGAGCGCAAATGGCTAATAGCCTCGGTTGTTTTATGCTCTGCTAAGGCAATTTCAGCTTTTAATGTTGTAGCAAGCGAAGTGTCTTCTGTTGACGTTTTGGTTAATTCATCAAGTAACGTTTTAGCGTCGGCTAACTGGCGCTCGGATAAGTATATTTTAGCTAGCCGATAACGAGCTTTAGCCGCAGACCAACCAGTATCTGTTGCAACAATCTCTTTTAAGGTTTCCTCGGCATCCTTAAGCTTGTTCTGTAAAACGTATAACTCAGCTAATTTAAAGCGCAACTCATATAATCCGGTCGGCGCATCTAGCATAGGTAGCAATTCTGCAATAGCGACTTCTGGTGTCTGTTTAGCTGCTAAAAACTCAATTAATAATAGCTTAGCAGATTCGCTGTCCGGCAAATCGGTCACGGCTTGTCTAAGCACAGATTCTGCCTCGGCTGCTTGATGCGCTGCCAGTAACACGGCAGCTAGCTCTTTTCTAGGTGCTAATTCCTTAGGTTGAATACGGATTAATTCTGTTAATACCGTTTTCGCTTGCTCTAAGCGTTGCTGTTGTAAATAAATAGACGCTAATAATTGCCGTAAGGCTGGGTAATCGGGATTTTGTGTGATACCAGAGCTTAACAACGAAATAGCTTGCTCTGTTTTACCTGTTTTAAGCATGAGTCCTGCTAATAACAACAAGGCATTCGCATCATTTGGTTTTTTTTGTAGCGCCGTTTCCGCTTTACTAAAAGCAGCATCGGTATTGTTTTGTGCTGCTAATAGCTTGCCTTGTAAGATTAACACCTCTACGTCGTCAGGTGCTTGCGCAAACGCTTCATTGGCTAATTGGCTCGCTAACTCAAGTTTACCGGCTTGCAGCAAAATGTTAGCAAGCTTAAGTCTAGCTTGTACATGATGAGGCTCTAAACTAACAGCTTTCTGATAGTAGTTGGCAGCCTCAGCCACATCATTCAGCTGGACTAATTGTTCGGCGAGTTGAAAGTAAAGCGCGGCGCTTGCTGTTTGCTCGTTAACTAGCTTGGCAAGGTTTTTTCTCGCTTGTTGTCTATCGCCTTGCTGGTAATAGCGCTTAGTTTCTTCGATTAACTGCTGCGTCTGCTGCTCATCATTAGCACACGCTACGCAAAGGAATATTAAATAAATAAGATGTGAAACTCGCGATAAGCGCATGAAACAGTTGATATTATTAGAATTAGGAATGGTTTATAAATGGCGAAGTATTGATAGCGGCAGAAGACTTCTTCTTATCCAAGCCGTTTTGGGCTTGTAAGCGTAATAAGTCTGTCATTTTATAGCTAGGCAATGGCGGGCTGAAATAATAGCCTTGAATAATATCGCAGTTTCTATGTGCTAAATACAACAGTTGCTGCTCAGTCTCAACACCTTCAGCAATGATTTTTTGCCCTAATGAATGCCCCATTTCAATAATCGCTGCCGCTATTTTGGCGTCTTTAGAGTCAACCGTCATATTACTAATGAACGATTGGTCGATTTTTAAAATATCGATAGGAAAATTCTTTAAGTAAGACAATGAGGAATAGCCCGTACCAAAATCGTCTAAGGCTATTTTAACGCCCATTTTTTTCAACCGATTTAATTGCAATTCAATTTTCTTAATATCGCCCATTAATAACGATTCAGTGATTTCCAGTTCTAAACGATGCGGCTCTAAATTAGCATCGCGTAACGCCGCTTCAACTTTATTTAAAAACTCACTATCGCTAAATTGACGCGCCGAGACATTTACCGAAATTTGTTGCAACGCATAGCCTTCATCCAACCATTGCTTGAGCTGAAAGCAGGCTTTGCGCATAACCCAGGCGCCAATATCAATGATAATGCCAGATTCCTCAGCTATCGCTATGAAGTAATCAGGTGGAATTAAATTACGCTCACCGGTTATACCGTGCGCCCAACGAATTAACACTTCCGCGCCAAAAATCTTACCGCCCACCGCGTGGTATTGAGGTTGGTAATAGAGCTGTAATTCGTTTTTTTCTATGGCTTTACGCAAATTAAATTCCATTAATAAGCGATCTTGCTCGGCTATCGCAAAGTCCTTTTTGAAAAATTGATAATTATTACGACCCTGCTGCTTAGCTTCATACATCGCAACATCGGCATGTTTCAACAATATTTCAGTCGTTTCGCCGTCTTCTGGAAAAACAGAAATGCCAATGCTGGCGCCAATAAACACTTCACGTTTATTGACATAGAATTTGTCTGATAAGCGCTGCAACACCTCACCTGCAATCAATGAAGCTGAATAGGTGGTTTGCTCATAGGATTTTTCATTTAAAATCAACACCGCAAACTCATCGCCGTTTAACCGCGCTACCACATCACGGTTACCCATCACCGAACGTAAGCGACTGGCCGCCTCTTTTAAGACTTGATTACCGGCATCGTGACCTAGTGAATCATTAACCGATTTAAATCTATCCAAATTGATGCAAAATACCACCGCATGTAAATGTCTACGCTTAGATTCCGATAACAACACCCCTAAACCGGTCAAAAAACATGGCTCTATTGGCTAACCCAGTTAGTTCGTCATAATGAGCAATCTGCATAATCCGTTTTTCGGATTGTTTTTGCCGGGTAATATCTTGTAGCGTAGCAAAATAAATAAAATCTTGTCCGCCTGATTTAGCTATTTCGGTGATTTCTACTTTTACTGGAAAGTACTGACCATTTTTATGGCGACAAACAAACTCCCCGGTATAACAACCTTGGTTATCGACTTTGAAAAAATCGCGCCGGGCTAATTCAAAATCGCCCTCTAATAAGCTAGATAACGGTTTTTCAATCAGCTCTTCCAAATGGTAGCCGGTCATTAATGAAAAGGAGTTGTTGACTTGCGAAATCTTAAATTGAGCATCTAAAAAAACAATATTTAGATGACACACTTTTAGCATGTAAGTAATTTGCTCTGACTGATCTTTATAAGAATTGTCTAATGCATGACCAGAAATTAATAACCTAGACTTTTCTCGTGCTGCATTGAAAATAGGTGTACGCGTAATCTCTATGAGAGCATTATTACTAGCATAATCAATCGGTTTAGTTTCTTTAACCGGTAATCCGACATGCCATGCGCTTTTGTCTTGAATAGTACTAAGTTTTAACTCATGCTCTTTGTGCCTAGCGAAATTAACCAATTCCAAATCGGTTTTACCCGCATAATCAACGCCTGCTAAATCAAAAAAAGCCAAATACTGCTTGCTCGCTTTTAACCAATGACCATCTTTATCTTTTAAACATAAAAAATCAGGTAAAGAATCTAACAATAAAAACTCTTCTGCCTCAGTAATCAACACAGGCTGATCGCCAGCCAAAGACGGTTGCGCGGATTGCTTTCTTAGTAAAATAAATAATACCAAGCTGACGCCAGTGTCGAATACGATAATCCAAGGCAATGAACTAAAGGCAGGAAGGATTAAGCTTATGATTAAACAAGCTAAATTAATAAGCGAAGTAAATAAGAGACCGTATAAAATCATTGCAGACGTGCGCCGAAGCAGGAAACTCAAGGTAAACGTAGCCAGGCAGGATGCTTTAGCCACATGTGTAAAAGCATATAACAAAGTCTGTTAAATAAATAGAGAAAATCATCCCTGTCGCTTATATGGCTTTACTCCTAATCGATTTAGGACAAGCCACTAAAATAACAATGTCATTTAACATAGTTTAATACCTGTCTCTTATACACATCTCCGAGCCCACGAGACCAGAGAG
>CAWUNX010000182.1:0-7690 GCA_963923905.1 uncultured Methylocucumis sp. | reverse complement strand
CCTCGTGTGGTTGAAATTATTAATGCCACTCAGTAATCATGCCGAACGGTATTGTATTCAGTTATTAAATATTCGTGAAAATTATAAACCAATAAATAGGTTACAGCTTGGTAAAATGACCATTAATCATTAAGCCAAGTACATTATCGTTATTGGCATTAACCCAGATGCATGGCATTGCTTAGCCAACTTTATGGAACATATAGATATTCAACATCAGCTAGAAAAACTCATTGAAATTGGTATTTCCTTATCATCGGAGATGCATACCGCAAAACTGCTAGAGAAAATTCTTATTGGTGCGATACAAATTACGCATGCTGACGGTGGTACGCTCTATCGAATTTACGACAATGCGATACGCATGGAAATCGTGCATTCAACAAGCTTAAACATACGACGTGGCGGGTCTTCTGAGCTACCGGTCAATATGCCGGATATTCCGTTATTTTTAGCGGATGGCAGCCCGAATATGAAAAATGTGGTTAGCTGCTCTATTCATAATAACAGCACGATTAATATTGTTGATGCGTATAACGACCAACATTTTGATTTTTCTGGCACTAAAGCGTTTGACCAACAAAACCATTATCGCTCCCAATCGTTTTTAGCAGTGCCGATGCGAAATCATGAAAATGACATTATTGGGATTTTGCAATTGATTAATGCCATCGATCCAGTCAGTAAGCAGATTACTCAATTTGACTTAATTGCTCAACGTTTAACGGAAGCTTTGGCCTCACAAGCGGCGATAGTGTTAACAAAGCAGCGTTTAATTGCTGATTTAGAAGAAATGTTTGAGTCGTTGATTCGACTGATTGCTACCGCCATCGATGATAAATCGCCTCATACGGGAGGGCATTGTCGGCGTGTTCCGGAATTAACAATGATGCTTGCCGACGCGGCGCATAATACTCAGGAAGGCTATTTAAAAGATTTTACGATGACCGATGCGGATCGTTATGAGTTAAAAATAGCCGGTTGGTTGCATGACTGCGGCAAAATTACTACGCCTGAATATGTGATTGATAAATCAACTAAGTTACAGACGATTTTCGATAGAATCGAGTTGGTTGAAACGCGCTTTGAGGTGCTTAAGCGTGAGCGTGAAATTGCCATGTTAAAACAACACATCAATGCATTAGCCTCAGGACAAGCCGTTAGCGCCGAATTTGAACGTGTTTATAAGGCTGAGTTAGCGCAAATCGACGCCGATTTAGCCTTTATAAAACAGACTAATATCGGTGCTGAGTCAATGTCGGAATACGATATACAGCGGATTAGTGCTTTTTATAATCAAACTTGGCAGTTGAATGCAGAAACCTTGCCGTTATTATCGGAGAACGAAATATATAATCTCAGCGTTGCGCGAGGCACGTTAACCACAGAGGAGCGTGAGATTATTAATCATCATATTAGCGCAACCATCGCCATGTTGGAAAAAATCCGCTTCCCTAAGCACTTAAAAAATGTCCCTGAGTATGCCGGTGGGCATCATGAGCGTATGGATGGTAAAGGTTATCCTAAGGGATTAAGGCGGGAAGAAATGTCGATACAGGCTAGAACGATGGCTATAGCGGATATTTTTGAAGCCTTAACGGCTAAAGATAGGCCTTACAAGCATGGCAAAAAATTATCTGAATCGTTAGCTATTTTGGAGAAAATGAAAAATAACCAACATATCGACCCAGATTTATATGAGGCTTTTATCAAGCAGAAAGTCTATAAACGTTATGCAGAAAAGTTTTTAGACGACTATCAGATTGATGTGGATTGAGTTTTGGGTTACCAACTTAAGACGAGACAGGGCGTTTAGAACGCAGGTGTCGGCAGCAGGGATGCTGCCGCCAAGCCTACAGGGACGTATTTACGGCGTCCTGCGTTCTAAACGCCCTGTCTCGTCATTAAGTGTGTAGTCGTGTTTTGTATAAGGTATCGCATTAAGCGGATGCCATGCGATACGTTTAGAGGCAATTAATTACCGTGATAATAACCGCCGGGAGAACCTTGGCGCTTGGATTGACTTGATGCCGACTTGGAGGTTGTCGCTGTTTTTGCTTTACTTGTGGTTGCTTTGGCTAATACGAGTTTGACATCGGTCTTGGTTGGCGTTTTTTTGGCTACACTTGTTGGCGCTTTTTTTGCTAAGCTTTTAGAGGCTGCAGGCGTTTTTGTCAGCTTTGTCGCTGCTAGTTTGCTTGAGGCCAGTTTAGTCGACGTTTGTGCGGCTTTGCTGGTAGCTGGTTTTTTGGCGCTAATAACTGGTTTAGCCTTGGTTGTTGCAGTAGATGCTTTGGGTGCTATTGATTTAACCGGTACTACGGGTTTAGCCGCCGCCACAGGCTTACTAGCCGGTGCTACCGGCAATCGAGGTTCGGGCGCAGAGACAGAATTTTCGACAGGGACTGCTTGCGGCTGCGCTTCTTCTAACGGTGGTAAGCGTTCGTAAATGGGCGTTGGAATGCCTTCAAGCTTGGTTAACGCTTCGTTGAGCGGACGTTGGTCAAATTCTGGTAACTCACCGTTATTTGCTTTTTGAATGAGAGATAACGCTAAGCTAAAACGCTCGTCTTTAGACAGTTCCTCACCTTCTAAATCTGGATGAGCTTCTACATACAAGGTATTGTTTAGCCAGCCTACTTTAATAGGTTGTTTGACTAAATAAACGGGTGTACCTACCTCAGCAACATAATAGAGTTTTTCAATGTCTTCGGGGTACATTCTGACGCAACCGTGGGTGATTTGCATGCCTATGCCGAAGACTTTGTCTATGTCTGTACCGTGTATGCGGTAATCGCCTTTTAAGTTTAAATACAAGGCGTAAGCTCCTAACGGATTATGGGGGCCAGGTGGCACAACTTCAGGTAAAAAATCACCATCGGCAGCATGTTCTCTGCGTATGGTTTCTGGTGGATACCAAAAAGGGTCTTTAACTTTTTTAACAATACTGGTTTTACCTAGCGGCGTCTTCCAATCTTGTCGGCCTACCCCGTGGGCAAAGGTCATAACTTGACCTGGATGCTTCGCTGAGTAGACGTACATTCGGTATTCGGCAAGGTTTAAAACGATGCCATCATGTGGTGCATCAGGCAAAATACGTTGGTTGGCTAAGCGTACTTTTTGCCCTTTTTTGACTAACCAACGATCCACGTCGTGATTCAAGTTGACGATTTCTGTTTGGCCTAATAAGAAACGTCTAGCAACGTCGAGTAGCGTTTCATTTTGCTCAACTTCGTAATAAATAGGCTCGGATGATTGTGTGAGCACGGTATCGCCAGGTGTTGAAGGCAGCTCATAAGTGTCTGCATGAGCCATAGCAAACGTAATTAACCAGGCAAAAAGGCTAGGTATCAGCAAGTGGATTTTCATTAAACAGGTCTCAAAAACTGAATAGACTGAAAGATAAGTGTAGTCTGAGCTACACGTTACTAATGTTATATTATCATGGCTTTGTTAAAAAGCTTGAGTGTAATGATTGGGGTGTGAACAACAGCTTAATAACCGTTGAGCGAGTTCATGTATGGCTATTGTTTGAGCAGGTGCTGGAGTATAACGTCCTAGGCTTGAGCTATGCCAGATGAAATAGTCAGTGTCGCCATTGGCTGCACCGAATAGCGAGTAAACATTAGGCATAATCGGTACATGGTCACCATACCAACATAAAACCCCGGCTCGTTGGTGTTGTGTATCTTGGGTTCGCAAGCAATCGGTAAGCTGTTGAATCATTGCATCAGCATGGGCTAGGTGATTTAAGTAGACGATTAAATCATCACTGCCTGGCGGTAGCGCTCCGTCTATGTATTGGCAATAATGTTCATTAGCGAGCTGTTCTAAGTGTAGGGGGCCATGGTTTTCCATGGTAATCACGAAAATAAATAACGGTTGTGCGTGACTATTTGTCGTTTGTTCGGTTAATAACTGGATAATTCGTTCGTTAACGGCAAGGTCGCTAATATATTGCCCTTGCTTTTGCTCAGCAGTAAAACCCGTTATATCAATAAAATCATCAAACCCCATTTTGGGAAACACTAAGTGGCGCTGGTAAAACGTGGACGGGTACGGGTGAATGCAAACGGTACGGTAGCCTTGTTGTTTTAAATGGGCGACCAGATTGGGTATAGCGTGTTTAGCTAAACTACGGTAGGGATTAAATTGGTGAATCCCTAAGTCCGCCGGGCGAGTTCCGGTTAAAAATGCGCATTCTGTGCGTACGGTATTGGCGCCAAACGCTGGCACGTTAAGCTTGCCCCAGGCATAGGCTTGTTGATTAATAGAGTCAAAATGCTTGAGCACATCAGGCTTGATTTGCCCGCTTAATGCTCTTGGATCAAAAAAAGATTCACTTTGAATGACGACGATATTAGGTGGCGTTAAACTAGAAGAGGCTGGATTAGTGATAGGTTTAAAAGGCGAAACATCGGGGTTAATACGCGTGTTACGCTCGGCTAATGCATATTGCCAAAAAAAGCTAAGCTGGCCTAAGCTCACTAAATCTTGATAAGGATTAAAACTAACGATAGGGCAGGTACGCAAAGCTTGTGTAAGCATCACAATACCTAAGCTTAGTACAATCAAAACCGTTAACAAAAATATCGGCCACGACAGGACTTCTGTTAAGGGTGGTTCTATCATAACGCCTGTGATAACCGCTAGGCTAAAACCTAAGGTTGCGGCTATTGTTCTGGCTAGACCAAAGAAGGGAAGGTATAAGCGAGGATGTTTTATCGCATCGGTGAAATAGTCAAAATCTTGGAACAGAAAAGGTTCGCGTAAACTTTGATATTTTGCATGGTTGACGAGTATCAGCAAGACCACTAAAGCGGTGACAAGCCCTGTGGCAAACCACGGTCGCAAGGTCAATGCTAATAACCCGCTAAACAAAATTAACCATGTACCTACATGGATAAGTAGCGTACTCACTGGGCGCTGTGTAGGCAGCAAAGGTTTAGGGTGCAGCCCTTGTTCTAACAACAGCGAGATTAACAAGCCCAGCCCTAGTGCTAAGCTTGTTGTTAGCCATACCATGTTAGCCGCCATAGCCGATTAACGTGAGGATACGTTGTGACCAATGTGCAGGTAATACCGTTAACCACCAGGTACCCCAATTTAACGGAAATGGAAAACTAATTCTGGCTTGATTTTTAGCAAGCCCTGTAGCGATTAACTGCGCGGCGCGTTCGGCAGGTATCCTAAACGGTTTAGGACCTGGCATGGCATGGCACATATCAGAACGTACATAGCCGGGCATAACAACGTTAACTTTTATTCCTTCTTTAGCCAGCCAGCCACGCATGGCTTCACCATACGCTTTTAGTGCGGCTTTACTGGCGCAATAGCTAGGGGTGACCGGCAAGCCATAATAAGCGGCTAATGAGCTAATGATGGCAATTTGTCCACTGCCGCGTTGGCGTAGATAGGGCAGCAAGGTGTTAATTAATGCAAGGCTAGCTTTAATATTAATATCTAATAAGTTATCGATGTCAGACCATTGCTCACCAGTGCGATGCTCACCGTGATTGGTGTTAACACCTGCGTTGGCAATAATCAAGTCGGGTAAGGCATGTTCAGCGAGTTGGTTTAGCCAGTTTTGTAGCGTGTTGATGTCGCGTAAGTCTAGTATTTGAGTCGTAACTGTTGCGCCACGGTTGCGGCAAGTTTCCGCCAATTCGGTCAATATAGCCGTGTTGCGCCCTGTTAAGATGAGATGGCATTGGGGACTAGCATAATGCAGGGCGAGTGCCGTTCCTATAGAGCCTGTCGCGCCGGTGATTAAAACGGTGTTATACATCAAGTAGTTTCTCCAAAGGCGATTGTTCGGCTTGTAATATACGCGCGGCATTATTGGCCGCTAGCTTAGTACCGAATTCGCAATATAAACTACCATTGATTTGCGTCGTAACCATGACAGTAGTGCGAAATGCTTGGAATAGCTCTTTATCAGGTGCAATGGCTTGCGTCCAAAAGGTATCTAAGCCGCCTTGATAGGTCAGTCCTGGCATGTTGTAAATGGGGTCGGCTAAAGTAATTGTTGGACAGTTTAATTCTAACGCATGAGCGCCAGAGGTGCTGTTGACAGTAACCATGCCTAATGCGTAACTGATTAACGTACTGATGTGACCGCTTTCTAAATAAACGATTCGTCCAGTTAGACCTAATGCTTCGGTGCCTT
This sequence comes from uncultured Methylocucumis sp., assembly GCA_963923905.1. Taxonomy (GTDB): domain Bacteria; phylum Pseudomonadota; class Gammaproteobacteria; order Methylococcales; family Methylomonadaceae; genus Methylovulum. The sequence goes on along the minus strand of CAWUNX010000182.1, from coordinate 1,521 downwards.
GGGCGATGAGTTTACGGAAATTCACTATGCCAAAATCCAGTGGATGGTTTTTTATCACCAGTTGAGTATGGCTAGGTGCATGACTAGCAAATGACTGTAATACTGTTTCTATGACTTCAGCCATATTGGCAAAATTTGAATGGTAGAGTATTTGCGCGTCAGTATCTAATTGTAGTGGCAAGAAATAATAAGGAACCTGTTGCTTGACCAAATAATCTAGCTTGGCTTGTTCTTGGTGCTGCATAAGTTTTAGCCAGCTGAAACGTTTGATGTAGCAAGCATATTCTAGTGCAGGTGGTATGGTGATATGTTTTTTATAGTTTGGATAACGCAATGGATTAGCAATACCGGCTACATGGTAAACAATATCGTAGGCTGCTTGATCTAAAAACGCTGGGTTAAAAGCTATTGTCGAAGGTGGCGTTAAATTCGCTCCAATTTTTCTAAACCAAGCCGGGTCGCGTGGTAATAGGGAATGACCATTGACGCCTTCGCGTTCCATCGTAATCCAGTGCGGGCGGAAATAGCCGCCATCGAAGACATAAGTGCGTATGCCGAAATTTTTTGCGTTAGCGACAGCCGCTCTGTGTACTGGGCGACAATCGCCAAACAGGATTTGTTCGGTTATACCATAACGCGTCCATACGTTGGCTAAAAACTCGGGTAATTCATCTAGTGACCGACGAAACGGCAATGCTGGGCGCGGTTGCCAATACACAGAATCGCCACAATTGAAATTAATTTTATAAACATCATGGCCTTGCGCAGTTAAGTAGTCGGCAATTCTGGCAAATAGCAACGAGCAAGGGCCTTGCAAGAATAAAAATGCGCGCTTGCGGGTCATTGATGACTACCTAGGCCTCAAAGTAGTTGGCGCATAGCGTCGACAGCCGCATCGAGTTGCTGTTGACTGTGTTCGGTTGAGATAAAAAAGCGTAATCGCGCGCTTTTTTCAGGCACGGCAGGGTATAAAATAGGCTGTACGTTAATGTTTGCTTCAAATAAGGCTTGCGACCAGCGAGCGGCGGTTAATGAGCTACCGGCAATTGCAGGGACGATTGCAGTGCCACAGCTTGTGCCAATATTGACGCCTATTGCAGTTAATTGCTGATAAAAATATCCAGCATTATTATGTAGAGCTTGCACGCGCTCGGGTTCTTGTTTAAGAAGCTCGAGCGCCGATAATGCAGACGCTGCAACTGGCGGCGGCATTCCGACGCTGTATAAAAAACCCGGCGCTAAAAATTTTAAATGTTCGATAAGCGCTGATTCGCCCGCAATAAATCCACCGCATCCGGCTAAGGTTTTACTTAATGTACCCATCCAAATGTCGACATCTTTGCCATCGATATTAAAGTGCTCGCGTATGCCGAAACCGCGCTGACCCATTACTCCGAATGAATGTGCTTCATCAATCATAAGCAAGGCTTTATGCTTTTGCTTAATAGCGATAAATTCAGGCAGGTTAGGATAATCGCCATCCATGCTATACAAGCCCTGTCTCTTATACACATCTCCGAG